>NZ_JAUBPI010000028.1:0-75647 GCF_036700645.1 Microcoleus sp. S36b_A4
AATCACTGTTACATAAACTTTTAAATGAAGGAGAATTAATTATGAAATGGAACCGAAAGATCAAAAACAAAGGTAACTTAGTTAATGCAGTTTAGATGTCGAACAGCTTATCATAGGATATCAGAAACCGGGTTTATTTATGCGGGTTTTACCTAACCTAAAAGCATAGAGTTGTGGTCAAAAAATTGTTTTTTTTGGCCGTCAGTACCCATTTTTCGCAGAAACAGTTGTTTGTGCATAATCTCACTTTTGACCGCGCCGGAATTGTAAAATCGAGTCAACATTCAACACTCATATCAAATCCGGTTGCATTGGAATGATTAAACCACTGTTGACGCAGAGAAAACAGAGGAAGAGAACATAGAGATGAATAATTCCGATGTTACCGGATTTGATATCAACCATCCTTCAGTTTTTCGACTAACAGTCAACAGTCAACAGTCAACAGTCAACCGGCCCTACTCCATATCACTCCAAAGTGCTGGGACCACGAGCGTTTAGCCGATCGAAAACGTATCGAGAAATTGCCGGAAATGTTGTTTCGTCCTTGGCATAAGCCGGATCGTCTGCAAAAACAACTAAGATATAAATCGCGCGATCGTCTAAAGTTCTGACAAAAGCCGCTTCGCTGCGGGATTTGGAAGTATAGCCTACTTTGGAACCAAAATAAATATTAGTTGGTAAAGATTCGCCAAGAAATCCTTTTATTGAATTGCTAGGGTCATTTTTCCATGCCTTGGGGTCTAAGTCTCTAGTCAGCAAGTAAGCCATTTTGCGACTAGCGACGCTGGAAACGGCTTGCCTAGTATAGATTTCATATATTAATCTGGCCGCTTGGTCGGTAGTTACTTGATTGCGAATCGGCTGAGAAGCATCGCCCCGCAATTGCAAGTCGCGACCGATTGGTCCTTCTTGTCTTAAATAGTATATGGGATAATTTTTGGTGCTTATACGAAGATCATTGTAGCCTGCGGACTGGAAAAATGTGTTAATTTGAGTGCGCTTTTTCAGCCATGTTTGCAACTCTTCTCCTGCGAGCCTGCCGCCGGATTTTGTATCTGTGATTTTGTCTAAAATTCTGCTGGCAGCATCGTTGTTGGAGATGCGAATCATTTGCTCTAGGTCGTTTTTAAAGGCAGATTCTCTTTGCGTAATGATGCCTTTTTCTATGGCTGAGTAAAACGCTGCCATCCAAAATAACTTGGCAACACTAGCGGGAAATCGGAGAGTTTGATTTTGATATCCGGCAAAGGTGTGACTTTTGGAATTGCTGACATCAAATAAGGTAATTGATAGCCGTTCTGCGGGCATCCCTTTGGTGGTTGCAATCTTCACCGCTTCATCAACAATCCCTTGCAATTCTTGAGAGTAAACTGGATTGGGAGGTGTTTTTATGTTATAGCTAAAGGTAGGCTCGCTTTGACGATCGGCTAAATTGTCCGATGGTTCAATTGTCGGAGGCGAGAGTGTTTCTTGAGGCGAGACGGCCTGTTTAGCCAAGATGACTGGCGGTTCTGGGGGACGGCGAATTCTGAACGGTATTGTGACAATCCACCCGATCGCGATCGCCCCGGCAATTAAGCACAGGATATTACGGTATTTTAAGCGAGAAAATTTCGTCCTGACTCGACGACGGGATTGGACAGGAGGCTGGCTGCTTTGGCGTCGTGGCCGGATTGGGCCTAGGGGCTCGATGGGGCGTCGGGCGGGAATTGGGCGTGGGCGGCGTCGGCGTTCTACTTGCATTACAGTTTTGTGCTATCAAACTCGCACGATCAGTTTATAATAGGGCGGCGTCTAAATGACAAGTGTATCGATCTAGTCCGCTGTTGCCAATTTTATCTGTCTACTAGGCTGATTGAGACTTCTAGTAATTGTAAAATTTTCAGGATAGCACTGAGTTGAAGCAAAATCCTTTGAAAAACATGAGAAATTTTTGGAGTCTGGCTGTTTTGGGATTTGCGATCGTCGGCGTGAATAATTCTTTGATCCCTGATGTTTGGGCATTTCAGTCTCAATCTGCTACGGGATATGTTGTCGATGGACAAACAGCAGGACAGGGGGCGGATCTAGCGTTTTCCTTGACGGGAGAAAGCGAAAATCTGGAAATAAAAAACAAGCAAAGTGTTTCCAGTTTTCCGAGTATGTTGTGGGACTTCAACAATTTAGCGGAAATTTCCTATTCCGAATTGCTGAAAGTGCTTGCGAGACGATCGGACTCCAATAATACCGAGAGAGAAACCGTTGCACAACCTGAAGACATAGCACGTTTTGAAAAGGTTGTACAGTATGCAAAACAACAAAATTTGCACGATCGCTCGATCGGAGAAATTGTCCAGGCGATCGCCAATAACTTTCTAGGAAAGCCCTACGCCGCCGGGTTGTTGGACAAATCCGGCGAAGAAAAGTTGATCATAACTTTGAATAAATTTGATTGCGTTTTATTTGTAGAAACCGTTTTGGCGATCGCCAGGGGCGTAGCAGTACAAGATTACGACTATCAAAATTTTGTCGATCGCATAGAACAACAGCGATATTTAAACGGTAAAATTAACGGTTATTGCAGCAGATTGCATTATTTTTCCGAATGGATTAATGACAATCAAAAACGGCAAACAGTGGAAAATATCACCGCTGAATTAGGCGGAGTGCCCATGAATAAAACACTAAATTTCATGAGTCAGCACCGCAACAGTTATCCGCAAATGGTTAAAGACGAAGCAACTTATCAGTGCATAGTCAGCCAAGAAGCAGACTTAGCAAAAACTACTGTTAATTACATCCCCACAAATCAGATAAAAAGTGTTTATTCTCAGTTAAAACCAGGGGATATTATAGCAGTAGCGACGGATGTTAAAGGATTGGATGTCACCCACACGGGTTTAGTCTACCGTAATGCTGACGGCAATATGGGTTTAATTCACGCTTCGCCGGCTGGGCAGGTGACAGTTGCTTACGACTTGCAGAGATATATTAGGAGAGTCGAAAGTGCGATCGGCATTGTGGTAGCGAGGGCGAAAACCCCTAATTAAATTAGTTTGTATTCGTAAAGTGCATCAGCTTGCATTATTTTAGCTGAAAATTTAAAATTTCTGTGTTGACGAACCCTACAAACTCTGTTGTGGGGTGGGCTTCTAGCCCAACCGGAATATACAAATTAAATGCACAACAGTTTATTGAACAATTTCGCTGCGAGATACCTTACTCTTTCTAGCAGGATTTGGCGTTAATTCCGGCGGCGAAACTTGAACACTTCCCCACTCATTCAAAAAGCTTTTCAGCAAAACCTCTTGCTGAGTGCGAAATGTCTCGACATTTGCCCCTCCATTCATAATCACAAACCACACAGTTTCTTGTTTTTGAGTTGGCAAAGCTCCGCCCAAAGCGCTAACATTATCCAACGTGCCCGATTTGACCACTGCTAATTGGGGAAGCGCGCGTTCTGCCAGTATTCCTTGATCTTTCCCAACTACAGTTAAGACATCAGCAACTGTCATGCTGTAAGGTTCAAGATAGCGTTCTAAAGCTATAAACAACGCACAAGCAGCCCGGGGAGAAATGAGATTTTCTTCGCTCAATCCCGAACCGTTGACGAGTTGAATTTCTGCGGGGGGAACTCCGGTTACTGCTGCTGCTTTTTGCGCGACTGTTTTGGCGTCGCCGACAGTATCAGCTAGCATATCTGCCATGAGATTGTTGCTGTACTGATTCATTTTTTTGATCAGTTCGGCGAGGGGCAAAGAATAATGTTTGACTAAAGGCTGCACGTCATTAGGAGGTGCTGCCAAAACTTTTACAGTACCCTCAATTGATATTTGGGGTTTTGGCGTATTGGGAGGCAGTGTTTGATACTGGGCGGCGGCTTCGCTGGGCCAGATTTGACTGTTCAATCCTTGTTTGAGCAATTCTCCCGATTTGAGGGGATCAAGTTCAAAGTTCATGTAAAACTTATCGACAATTATCAAATTACCACTGACTCGCTTGATGCCTTTTTGATTTAAGGCGTTACCAAGGGCGATCGCCTCTTCCCAGACAAACAAGGGATCGGCGTTTCCCTGTACAATTAAATCGCCTTTTAATACGCCGTTTTCAATTTTTCCAGTTGTACCAATTAAGGTGATAAATTCATGTTCCGGCCCGAATTCTTGCAGTGCTACCAGAGATGTGGCTACTTTGGTAATAGAAGCAGCCGACAGAGGAACGGTACCTTGATGATTGGCTAGCAAAGTGTTGCCAGATTGCATCCAGACTCCTTGGTTTTCTTTGGCAAAACCTTGGGCAGCCAACCCGTTGAGATATTGCTGGATTTTGGTATTTGTGGCTGTTTCGGGATTGCTAACAGAGACTATTAAGGGCTGAGGCTGATTTGGTTTAACTGGGGGCGGGGAAGATTCAGCTACAGGAGAGGGAGATGCAAGTTGAGGTGATTCAGTAGCGGCGCATCCGGCAATAATTGTGAGAAGGGCGATCGAACTCGCAGCAGTCAAGTAGCGGTTTTTCAGCATTACTTTAATTTTGTTCATCAAATGTACGATCGTCTGTTCGGCACGCCCGATGGAAAGTTTAGCATTCTTCTCGCGCGTGGGGCGAGCCTCCGGATCTGCGTTACCAAACTCCCGAACCGCTAAAATTGCCTATTTTCTTCCTTCTCTAATCTTTCTTCGCGCACTTCGCGTCTTCGCGGTTCGTTAAATATATCTCCTTGAAATGCTTCGGAAACCCATCTTCAGCGCCTGGGGCCTTCACCCCAGGCCGATCGCTCTCACAAATTTTCGATAAACTGGTTTATCCAGCCATACTCCCTATACTCAGCGGCACCATTTCGCCGTGCATTGTCAGGCCTAATAACATCGGCCCGCCCGGTCGAATCAACTCTCCTGTAAGCGCGCAGCGTTCCTCCTGCTGTGCTGTGGCATTAATGCTGGCTCGAATATCCGATCGAGAAAACATCTGCCGATACTCTCCAGACTTCTGCTGCACGTAATTCCAGAGCAAATCTCGAATCAAAGCTTGATAGCCTTGATTGCCCGCGAGTTCTTTAAGTCTCTCCTTGAGCTCTCTTTCGAGTCGAATGCTGGTGACTTCCATTTCGGTGGTTGAGGTTCTAGGTAGGGTATGCATAATTTTTTCTCCGTGACGGGTGGACATATGTGTAATATCAGTGTAGTATGTTTACAGCTAGATTGAAAGCCTCTTAACCACCTTCTGCCTACAGTGAAATTTCTCCCCACCTACTCCACCTATCAACTGAAGTGCGATCGCCCCACGGGTCGCTCCGAGTCGTTACGGCAGGTCTTTAGCACGGGTTTTGCGACTGTCGCAGCGACCTCGTGGGCGGGCTTGGCCCTAAATAAACACGGTTATAGTGGATTAGGAGAAATTGCAGAAATTAAAGACAACGAGGTAGATCAGCACGGTCGGCAAGTGGCACAGCCATATCGAGAGACGCGAAGCGGGAGGTACAGCTAAACTACTGTACCAAGACAGGATGAAAATTTGCATGAAAGCAGTTTTTCTGGCCCCCGCTTCTAAGTAAGAGAAGCGGGGGCATTTGATTGGGTATTTGATAAATTCGATCGGCTTGGGGAACTGGCAAAAAATCAGATGTAGCCAATGCTGACGAAGTAACCAAAATTCACAATCGACAATCTAAAATTCAAAATCTAAAATCTAAAATTCAAAATTGACGAGGAGGAGCAAGCCGTGACCGTAGTAACTGATGTATTGAGGCAATCTGTGGTGGTATTTTCTCAGAATTACCTACCGATGAGCCGTGTCAACATCAAACGGGCGATCGTACTGTTGGTAACAGGCAAGGCTGAACCTCTGGATTTTAGCATTGGCAACGGCTGGCTGGTACGATCGCCCAGCACCAGCATCCACGTACCTGAACAAATCCGCTTGACTTTTGGTAACAGGGAACGCCTGTGGAAAGTACCCCCGGTCAATCGCCGGGAAGTTCTGCGCCGCGATGCTCATTCTTGCCAATACTGCGGCAGCAATCGGCATTTGACGCTGGATCACGTGATGCCTCGATCGAAGGGCGGCCCGCATACTTGGGACAATGTGGTGACTGCTTGCGAACGGTGCAATTCTCGTAAGGGCGATCGAACTCCCATAGAAGCTGGAATGTCTCTGCGAACTAAGCCGAAGGCTCCTATACACCCCACTGTTGCTTTTGCAGAACTGTTTTGGCACGAATATCAAATTGGGGAATAGGGAATGGGAAGAATTTTAGATTTTAGATTTTAGATTTTAGATTTTAAATTGATGCGTAATGCTCATCTAAAATCTGCCCTAAATCCCAATTCCCAATTCCCGATTCCCGATTTTCAATTTTTAACTTTCTATTCCAAATTTAGGGCTGTCAATATGCTGAAGTTGACTTACACTGAAACGGGCTTTAACCTCGAGCGTTTGGCTCAATCTCCCGAACAGTTAGTGGCGCTGCGAGTTGTGCTGGCTATGCGAGTTGGTCAAAGCATCAGCGTCGAACCGAGCACTGCGGCATTTTTGCTGCCCGCGAATTTGCCGACGCTGTCTCTGTTGGAATCTGAGGCCCGCCGAAACGACAACGATGCGATCGAGCTTTGTGTTGCTGATGCTGACTTTGTAGAAGTGACACTGCGCGGTACGTGGATTTCTGAGGCGTCTGAGGGGGCTGACGGCGTGTTTGCGACTGTGTTGGGCGATCGGGCTGAGCTATTGCTGCTCAAACTCTGGCTCGAAACTCAGGCTGCTGCGGAGGTTGTCGGGGAAGTCGGCGATTAATATCGGATGTTGAATAAGGAAGAGGAAAGAGGGAAGATTTCTCTCTTTCCCCCCCTCTCTCCTTATGGCGTATAAATTATGTTGAAGTAAATGCCGTTATCTTGCAGATTGTCGCCTTTATCGCTAATTCTCACCAAAGGAAAAGCATAATCAACGCGCAGGTTCACCCGCTGTATCGGTTCCCAGATGACCCCCAAACCTACACCTGCTAAAAATGTCTGATTGGTTAATGTATTAGGATTGTTCGCAACATTCCACACCGTACCCGCATCCAAAAAGGGAGCCAATTGAAGTTTGGGATTTCCCGAAGCATCGCGCTGCAAAGTAATCCGATCTTCGATAGAAACTCGAAAGCCGTTATCGCCAGAACGGACATTTTGGCGGTAGCCGCGCAAAGATTGTCCGCCGCCAATTACAAATTGCTGGGAAGGTAACAAACTATTAGCTGACAACTGTAAGTCTGCCTGCAAAATTAATAAATGTTTGTCATTCAATCGCTGTACTCGCTGCACTTGACCCAGCCAACTCAAAAATTGTCCGTCGGGATCGGAACCTTCGTTTTGAGTAGCATCAAACAAGCTAGTGCCGATCGTAAATTGCGATCGCAATGCCCAAGCACCCTGCGGGTCGCGCCGAATGTAGTCCTGTCCCAGCTTAATTGCACTCGTAGTGGTGACACCATTGGAGTCCGGGCCGATGCCAAAAGGAGTCGGTTCGCCACCGACAAAAGTTCTGCCTGTCTGATAAGTAAAACCGGCAGATAAGGCAAATTCTTCGATCGGTGTTCTCCGCAGTGGCTGGCGGTAACTAACTTCAAATAAATGCGATTTTCCCGAAATATCAAAACTGTCAAAAGGTTCTTGTACAATACTGTTGCGGTTCGGTGCCGCCCTCAATTGCAAAGTGCCGTTCATCGCATTTAGCGGCACGCGATAGCTGAAATCAAACACGTCTGAATCGCCGATCGATCGATAATAAGCGGCCGCCAGTTCGTCGCCATTTCCTGTTATATTGCGGTGCCGCAAACTAACTCCCAATCTTTCGGAACCGACACTGGGAGGCGAGTAATTGTCAATGCTGAAAGTAGGTTGAAATGGATTAGCTTCCGAGATTCGGACGATCAGAATGCTCTCTCCTTCATTATCCCCAGCCCGCAGACTGGCTTCTACATTGTCAAATAAAGGATCGACTCGCAGCAGCCGGAGTTGGTCTTCTAATGAAGCTGTACTTAAAGGCATTCCCGCACCGAGTCGAATCCGGCTGCGGATGTAACTAGGATGCAATCTTTTAGTTCCTTCTACCTCAATTCGGGCTAGCTTGCCTTCAATAACTTGAATTTGGACTACTCCTGCGGTGATAGTTTGGGGCGGCAAGACTGCTCTCGAAGTGATGTAGCCACGATTGAGGTAAATTTCGGTAATTTTGTCGGCGATTTGTTTGAGCTGTTCTAGGGTGGTAGAACGGCCTTCTAACGGGTTGACTAAGGCATTAATTTCGTCTTGGCTTAAAATTGTGCTGCCAACTACTTGAATTTTCTTCACCTCAATTGGTGTATTCGGCAGGGTTGGGGGAACTGGCGACGGGGACGGCGGCGCTACTGTGGGTGGTACTTGGGGAGGTTCTGGGGAAGGCTGCGGGGCTGGTTGCAGAAATCGATCGCGATTTGGATCGGGCTCCGTCGGCGGCGGTGGCAGGTTTGGAGGCAGCGAGGGTTGGTTCTGGGCTAAAACATGATTGCAATCTAGCGGGTTCTGACATTGGGGATCGTTGTCAACGAGATTTGTTTGTTCGGGCAAGATGCCCGCACCACAAGCAGTTTCATGGATTGTGGAACAGGCTTCTTGGCTGTTCTCGGCGGGGTTCGATGGTGTTTCTGGTTCAGGGTTGGTCTCGATCGCATCGGGAAGCTGATTTAAGTTTGTTGCTGTTTCATCCTGCTTGATTTCCAGTTTTTGCAGTGCTAATACTTGATTGCCCGTATCTGCTGAGTTGTCAGCGACGACAGGCAACAGAGAAATATCGTTTGTTTGGGATATAGCTTTATTGGCATAAAAGCAAGCCATCGGCAGTGCAGTTAGAAGTGAAATCCCCAACCGAAATAGTGCAATATTTGCATTCGGGCGCATAATTAATAATTTCTCTAAAATAAGTTTCTCGGCTGCTTCACTATGCCAGTTTATCATTTAGTATTAGGCGAAATTTGACCATCAAAATTTCCACCGTCCGCCTTTCAAGATGCCAGAAGTCCGAACTTCTGATCAGTACACAAATTTTAATTTATTTAGGGCGATCGACCAAACAACCCGCAACAACCAAAAATCATCTGGGGCGCTGCCAAATACCGCGATCGAAACCGAGCTTTTCGTACTTGCTGCACCCCTCATACCATTTTAGATTTTAGATTTTAGATTTTAGATTTTAGAATTGGCAATGACTTATGGCTATCAGGGTTTGGGACAAGGGCCTACCGTTACATTCTTTGCGTGAAACTGGTATTGAATTATTTTCTTGTGATCGGTGTTATTTCACTGGCGACTAAGGGTTCTTGGGCTATTTTGCCGAGTTCGACTGAGTTCAAAACTGCTGACCACTTGATCGCTAAACTGGAATCGCTGGGAGACTGGAGACGCAATTTAGCTAGAGTTGCCAGGTACTCGTACCAGAGATTTTGTTGGGCGAAGATGCTGAGTTTGGTGAGATCGGGCGATCGATCCAACTCTGTTTTCACGCTTGGAGCGACAGCAGTGCGGTTGATCCACCCGGAAACGAGAACATCATCTTGTGTATTTTTGGGGTTGCATTTGATAGTAAAGTACCATTGATAGTTTTTGCCAACTTCCAGGGCTGGCGAGTTGTCGTCGGAGCCGAGGCTGACGCTAACGACACCTGCACGGCTAGTTACCATGCGAAAACTTTTTTTGTATAGTGTTTTGTCCCTTTGGTCTGCTAACTCAAACTGAACTGTTTTGTCGAGGGCTACGGGGAGGTAGTAGAAAAATGTTGGCTTTGCTGATATGGTTTGCCCCATAGTTGATTGGGGAATCAAGGCAGTTAAGGCAGTTGTGGCCGTGGGGCATTCTAAGCCGCGGGTTCCTCCCCCTTCCCGCCTTCCGGGTACTCCGTCCTCCGGCGGTTGAAAGCTATTCCACGCCGCTCCCAATTGCTGGCTGTTCGGTCTGCTTCCGCTGGGTTCAGGGAGTTGAACTGTTTGCCAGTTGAGGGGTAGCTGCGGTCTGGATGAGTGCTGGACAAGGTTTGCGGGGCTGTTGAGAGCCTCTGCTGGTATTAAAAAACTACCGGCGGCAACTGCCTCTAAAGACAGAATTAATGAAAGAGCACCGA
Organism: Microcoleus sp. S36b_A4; assembly: GCF_036700645.1. Classification (NCBI taxonomy): domain Bacteria; kingdom Bacillati; phylum Cyanobacteriota; class Cyanophyceae; order Oscillatoriales; family Microcoleaceae; genus Microcoleus; species Microcoleus sp. S36b_A4. The sequence goes on from NZ_JAUBPI010000028.1 coordinate 10,114, forward strand.
TATTTAGAGCAGACTTCAAAGCCATGACGAACCTGCCTTTTGGTGAACCTAGGAACTTTATCGCACGGTTTTATTCTATCCAAGGTTTTGACGGATATCGTAATCTGTTGTACTTAATTTATATCTTCAGGCAGATACGATTATTTGGGTCGATCTGCTCAACATAGAATTCTCTGTCGCGTTTGTCAGTGGTAGCTTAGTAGTTATACTTACTTCCATTCACTGCTGCAGGTTGGGTTGAGCTTGTTAAACCCAACTTTGACAAAGACTAATATTCGGGGTCTTTTAACTCTAGCAAGAGGCTACAACGCCTCTTTTCGTAAAAACACCTGGTTGATGCGTCAGTCCTGGATATCAGGAAACTCGGCAATTGTGCTGGTGAACCTCAAGCGATCGGCTACAAGTTACAAATCAGTTTTTGTGTACAATACCGGCAAGAAATTTAGCATGAATCTCGATTCACCTGTTCTCTCGGACAAACAGCCTTCGGGGCTGCGGATGGTAAGACCCATCGGAGTCTTGGCACTGCACGGCATTGCTTTTTTAGGAAATAGGTTGTTCGCTGTCGATCGCGCCGAAGGGCTGCTATTGGAGATCGATCGAGAAAGTGACAACACTACTGTTTTGAATCCATTTCAAACGGCTAAGTTTACCGGCGCAACGGGGCTGGCTATTTCGGAAGATACTCTCTGGTTTGCGCGGGATGAGGATATTTGTTGCTGTCGGGGCGCAATTCGGGACGGGGCGATCGCTGAACTCAAACCGGAACATTTTGTTTCACTTTCTTATCCTGCTGACGGGATTGCTGTTTGGAAATCTACGCTTTATGTGACTTGCCAGAGATTAAACTCGATTCTGGTTTTTGACCTGAAAACTGGTCGGGAAATTACTCGGTTTTATGCTCCCGGTATTGGGGTAGAAAATATCACAGTCCGGGATGAGGAAATTTGGGTTTGCGACAAAACTGAGCAAACTGTTTACTGTTTGGAACGGGGAACTGGGGAGATTAAATTTAGCGTTTTGACTCCCTTTGAGTCGCCTTCTGGTTTGGCTTTTCACAAGGATTCCGAAACGGGGGATGAGGTTCTGTACGTGGCTTATGCCGGGGATGAACTTTACATCCGGGATGACCCGAATTCGGAAGATCCTTTTCAGTTGACCAAGCGCGATCGCACTTTTATTCAGCCCTTGTCTTTTCACTACAATGAAGCTGACCGCTACGCTTTGTCAAACGGTTTTTTGATGGAAATGTCTTATGTGGAGGAACTGTCTCCTCTCGATGAGGTAGAAATCGAAAATTTGGAATGGCGGATTGCTTTGCCTTCGGAAACTCACCGGCAAAAGGTCAGGAAAATTACGCCGATTGGAATGCCTTTTACTGAGGAAATTCAGGAAGGAGAACGGGTGGCGGTGTTTAAGTTCGATCGGCTGCACCCTGGGGAACGCCGAATTTTTGGCTGGAAGGCATTGTTAGAAGTTCGATCGATTAAGTATCAGTTGTCACCTAGGGATGTGGAAAAGATTCCTAAGCTGTCACCGGAGTTTGCAGCTAAGTATTTGGTGGATAATGACAATTTGGCGATGGATACGGAAATTGTGCGATCGGCTGCTGTGGCTGCCATTGGCTCAGAAACTAATATTCTGAGGCAGTTACTGAGCATTCGCAATTTTGTTTACGACCAACTTTCTTACGGGATTAGGCCTCACATTGACACTCCAGATATTGTATTACGCCGGGGCATCGGTTCTTGTGGCGAGTACGTGGGCTTGTTGTTGGCTTTGGCTAGGTTAAACGGGATTGCTTGCCGCACGATCGGGCGCTACAAGTGCCCCGCTTTTGCTGACAGAAAAGGTGTGTCGCTGGAGCCGGATTTCAATCACGTTTGGCTGGAGTTTTACATTCCGGGTTTTGGCTGGGTGCCGATGGAATCTAATCCTGATGATATTCAAGACAGAGGCCCTTATCCTTTGCGATTTTTTATGGGTTTGGCTTGGTATCACGTAGAAATTGGCAAGGGAATTCGGTTTCAAAGTCTCACGAGCGGCGGTCTCCCTTTGAACAAGGAGGATGTTTCCGTGGGGAGTCTGGCAATTAATCATGTGAGGTTTACAATTTTGGAAGATTTGCCAGCAGTTTGAATCGAGTGTTAACAATTAACAGTTAGCCGTCTATATTCAACTGTTAATTGTTAACATTTTTCATCTAAAATCGAAAGTAGAAAATGTAAAATCAGAGGAAGAGGGGTTGTGGAATTTTCGATTGCTAATATTCTCGTTTTAGTTGCCTTTGTACTGCTGCTAACTGTGACTGGCGGTGTCGCTTATTTGACTTCTGTTGAGTGGCGCGATCGCAGGCGGTTAGATAAGGCGAAACGGAAAAAAAAGTAGCTTTTTGCTGTTGACAAAGTGCATTTTTTATGATAATAAACAAGGCGACCGGGTTGGCTCGCCTTGTTTTGTGATTTGAGGTACTTTCACCGCAGATGATATCAAGTTTGGTAACATAAACGTTGCAGGTTCGTAGTGAGGACTTGAGTTTTCATACAAAACTATGATTCATATCGTTTCCGCTTGGATCGGAAGGATTTAACCACAGAGAACGCAGAGAACACAGAGGGAGACAAGAGAGATGAATAATTCCGATGAAGCGTGGATTTGAGATCGCGGGCGGGACGCCCGCGCCACAATAAAAACACTAAAATAAACACAGATGAAAAAGGGAATTTTGGAGTTGAGATCTTAAGTCCACTGTCTGAAAAATGTATTTTCTTGCCAAGTGGCGGCGGTGCGTTTTTCAAGTGCTGCCATTTCTGTTGTGTTCAGGGGTTGGAATGCTTGGGCGACTTTTAAGTTTTCTTCTAATTGCTTTACTGAGTCGGCGGCGATGATGCAGCAGTGCACGCCGGGAAGTGAAAGCGTGTAGCCCATTGCTTGGTGCATTCCATCTAAAACACCGTTTTGAAATAATTTGCCGTAAGCGGGTATTTTCATGGCTATGACGCCGATGTTTTTGGCTTTGGCTACTGGTAAAGCGCTGGTAACAAAGGAGCGCGGATGATGTTTTTCGGCGGCGTTGAGGGAGATTAATGTTGTGTCGAAAGGATAGCGCTCCAGGGCTGCCACAATGATAGCAGGTTCGTGGTGTCCGGTGATGCCGGAAAAACGAATAATTTTTTGCTGTTTGGCTTCTTCTATCGCCTTTATTGCTCCTTTGGCACTGAAAATTTGGTCTAATTCGGCTTGGAATGAGACGTGGTGGAGTTGCCACAAGTCTAGTCGATCGGTTTGCAATCTTTTGAGCGATTGTTCTAAGTGTCTCCACGCGCCATCTCTGTCTCTGGCGGAGGTTTTTGTGGCTAGGAATATGCGCGATCGATATTTGGGCAAAACTTTGCCTAAGTTTTCTTCGCTGGGCCCGTACTCGGCCGCCGTGTCAAAATAGCGAATGCCTAGTTCGATCGCGCGTTCAATTTGTACCGCCGCTTCTGCTTCTCTTCCCGGCTGCGACAGCGGTGTTTGTCCGCCTCCCCCCAAACCGAAAATCGGCACTTTCACGCCGGTGTTGCCTAACAGTCGTTCTGGCATTTTTACTGTGGTGGCCGCCTGGTTATTGGGTGCGGCTGCGATTTCCCGATCCTGCTGTTCGATCGCCTTAGCACCTGCAATGCCACTGGCAACAACTATACTGCTCAATATAAAATTGCGGCGAGTCTTTTTGCGGGTCATTGTTTCCGTCTCCTCAGAATATGTAAGTATAAATTAACTGGCTTTATGTTGGCACAATAAATATATTTTTACTGCAAATCTGATTATTTTCCCCCTCTCCGAGGGAGGACACGGCCGGGGGAAATTTATCAAGATGCCGATCGATTATTGGTCAATTATCCATGCGCGAATCAGTTCGTTTATCTGTTCTGGTACTTCGTCGTGGGGACAGTGACCGGCTTTGATAAAGTGTTCTGTCAACTCTGGATAGTGTTTGCGAAATTTGGCGCTTCTTTCTGCGGAATTCATCCACGGATCGCCTTCTCCCCACAGCATTAGCAACCGACAGTTTAATTGACTTAGCAATACGTCGATTTTTTCGCCTTGGGGTGTTCGGAATACGGAGGCGAATACTTTGGGGGCACCGGGATCGCAGGAGGGAAGGTAAATCTCTTCTACTAATTGGTCTGTGACGGCGCTTTGGTCGAGATAAACTTTTTCTAGGGTTTTCCGAATTGTCGATCGCTGGCGCACGTACTGGAACAGCAGAAAACTTGCCCAATCTTGCTGAAATAAGGTTTTAGCTACTGCAGATATGGCTTTTTGCAAGGGCGGGGCTTCGGGTGCGGGCTGCGGTTCGCTGAAGGGGCCGGCGCTGTTGATTAATATGAGTCCGGCTGCTGATTCGGGGCGCTGGGCAGCTACACACAAGGCGGCGTAGCCTCCGAGGGAGTTGCCAGCTAGTACGGCGGGCCGGCCGATGATGTTGGTGATAAAGTCGTGGAGTTGGTCGCGCCAGAGGTCGCCGCTGTACTGTAATTCGGGTTTTGCCGATCGCCCAAATCCCAAAAGGTCGATCGCCCAGACTTCAAAATCTTTGCTCAGGCCGCTGATATTTTTGCGCCAGTGGTCTGTGGATGCTCCAAAACCGTGAATTAACAGCAGGGGAGGGCGTTCTGGATACCGATCGCTGGATCGAACGTAGTACACTGAATGCCCCCGCCACTGCCAGTAAGTGCCGGCTATGGGGGCTGCGGTGATGGCTGGGGTTGTTTGCATAATGTAAAGAAATAATTATTTACTTTAACTATTGTATCGCGATATTCAGATTTATATAGTTTGACCAACGCCTCGGAGCTCCGCCAGCAAAGGATTGGTCAATTTGGGCGAGTACGGGAGATCGCGATCTCCCGTACTCAGGATTAATAAGTTTTGTAACAATTATTGATTTTAGGAGGGGCGCAGCAATGGGAGATATTTTGCCCGGTCGCATTTGGGATAATAAATCGGGTTTTGGCTGCAACATACCTAGGTATGATGATTTGGCTGTTTGGCGGTCTGAGGAAGTTCTGGGCGATGGCGCTTGCCTAGGGGTGCGACGGTCGAACCTGATTGGGGAGGGTCAAGGGATCGACTTTTTTATAGTTATTTGCGAGCTTTTCCAGGTGGGGATCGTTTGTTGAAGATGTGTTGACGGCTTCGGGGGGCAGCTAGCCGTTTGGTTGCTAGTTGGCCAAAGCCGAGATCAAAAATTTCGCTGCTGGGAGAACCTATAAGTAAAATTACTGATGGTTCTCTGCAGAAGTTTCTCAGAATCGCTGAATATTTTGTGACGTGGTTTGCTGTTCTTAATTGCTTGGATACTCTAAGATAGAAGTAGAGCTGCGCCGCTCAATTAATTAGCATTTTGAATACTAGGGAGCCAACTATGCAGGGTGTGAACTTTATCCACCTGAAAGTTAGGGAGTTTTCTGAGTGATTGCTATTTCACCTCGTCCCGTCGGACGCAATTGGATTACGATTAGCTTCGCTTCTACCCTATACCTTTGTCCTATTTTGGATCTGCTCCTAGCAGAGCTTCCGGATCACTGGCAAGCGGAATTGCGGTTGGGGCTTCAAGAAGCTTTGGTAAATGCTGCTAAGCATGGAAACAAGTTAGACCCCGGTAAAACTGTTGGAGTCCGTTTTTCGATCGTCCAAAACCAATATTGGTGGGTGATATCGGATGAAGGTTCTGGCTTTAAGGCCCCTTGCAGTTGTAACCTTTATACCGATGATTGCGACAGTCTCCTAGCAGAGGACGTTGCAGATAACTCTGGACTACCCCATGTGGAACAGGAATGCGGTAGGGGGTTGTTTATTCTTTACCAAATATTCGATCGGGTAGAGTGGAATTCTCAAGGTACAGAGTTACGGCTGTGCAAAGAACTTCCCAGTCGCTATCGGCTGCCTCGCTTGCGCTAGAACTGCTATGAAAGCAGCAGTTTTTACCTCAGCTAGACCTAGAATTTTTTTCGTTCCCGGACTGAAGTTTGCAGTGAGAATTTGAACTCTCTGGCTATTGATAGCTGATCATAATGCAAAATGTTAGTTTTGAGTTAAAAAAGTATAAATCTTTTGAACTCACAATCGCGCTGCTCGATCGAGGGGCGCGATTGTCTAAGTTTTGAGCGACTAATCAAGTCAAAACTCCAGAATCAAAACCGCAAAGCGTTAGGAACAACGAAGCAATCTAATCATTTGCCGTGGGTGGGACAGGGAGGAGCAGATATTGATCGATCCAGCCATCCTGCTGCTTGTTGTAAGCGCGGGAGAGCTTCTTCAGGCTGTTTTTTGAGCAAAAACACCAAAGCGGCCGCAGCTTGCTCACAGGCCCGCGCAGAACGGTTTGCTTTGAGGCGGTGCCAATCTTTTTCGTGGATGGCGAGGCGCGCGGCTAGAGCTTGGGCTAGTTCTACCGTGCTCAGCTCGTTGAGGTTCACAGTTTGGGTTGTTTGTGTATTTTCAAGCATAGGTGGTAAGGAAGAAGGAAGAAGGAAGAAGGAAAATGCGAGAAAATCAAGGGTTTCAGCAATTAAAAACGTTTTAAATGCCGATAAAGTTGCTATACTTATGTCTATTTGGCTAGAGTTCGTTAATTTAGAAAATATACTGCATATAATAACAATTTAATTGGAAATCGGTTTTTTTTATTATTGTCAGGTTTGCAGATCGAAATGCCTCAACAGCCGTCAGAGTTAAATCCGGAAGAGCAAGAAAGCGAGTTTGTTCAAGCGATCGCAGCAGTGGAGCGATCGCTCGCGGCAGTCAAAGAACGGTACACTCAAATTCAGGTCGATCGACAGCGCCAAGTCGAACTCGGCCATCGCCGCGAAGAAATCCGCCAGTCCAAACGCCAAAATCCATTGCCGCAACTCAAAAAAGAATTGCGGGAAATTGAGCAAGAATTGGAAACAATCGAGTTGAATTTAGAAAGCAGCCTGTTTTCTTGGGGAAGCATAAAACAACCTTTTTGGCAAGCAGTTCGCTTTGGGGGACTCGGTATTTTGATGGGTTGGATTTTGAAATCCTATGCAGGTTGAACTATGTTGAGATTTATGATTTTTTTATTTACCGCAGAGGGCGCAGAGGGCGCAGAGTCAGAGAAAAGAGAGAAATATGGTGCAAAATATTAAATAAACAGGAGTGAATATGACAAATCAACGAATAGCAGCAATTTTGCGCGCAGGTGAACCCGACGAAACTGTAACTGTTCAAGGTTGGGTTCGCACTAAGCGCGAATTGAAAGAATTTGCCTTTGTCGAAGTCAACGATGGTTCGGCGATGGCTAACTTGCAAGTAGTCATAAATTCCGATTTGCCAGACTTTGAAAATGTACTCAAACAACTGAATACAGGTGCATCTTTAGAAGTGTCGGGAGTGCTGGTAGCATCTCCGGCAAAAGGACAGCGAATTGAGTTGAAAGCCTCACAAGTACAAGTTTACGGTGATGCAGACCCGCAAACTTATCCGTTGCAAAAAAAGCGCCATTCCTTTGAATTTTTGCGGACAATCGCGCATTTGCGGCCGCGCACAAACACCCACGGTGCTGTCTTTCGAGTCCGAAATGCTTGTTCGGCGGCGGTACACCAATTTTTTCAAGAACGTGGTTTTTTGTGGGTTCACACTCCAATTATTGCTGCTAGCGACTGCGAAGGTGCGGGGGAAATGTTCGCCGTTACCAACTTTGATTTAAAGAATGTGCCGCGCACTGATTCGCAAGAGGTTGATTATGCTAAAGACTTTTTTGGAAAGCGCGCCTATTTAACAGTTAGCGGCCAGTTGGAAGCGGAAGTTATGGCGATGGCTTTCGGCAACGTTTACACTTTTGGCCCGACTTTCCGAGCGGAAAATTCTAATACTTCGCGACATTTGGCTGAGTTTTGGATGATTGAACCGGAGATGGCTTTCTGCGATTTGCAGGGAGATATGGATTTGGCTGAGGCGTTTTTAAAGTACATTTTTAAATACGTTTTGGAGCGTTGCCCGGAAGATATGGAGTTTTTCAATGAGCGCATTGACAAAACGGTTTTGGCTACTGCTGAAAATATCATTAATAATCAGTTCGAGCGGATTACTTATACGGAGGCGATCGCACTTTTGGAAAAAGCCGACAAAAAATTTGATTTTCCGGTCAGTTGGGGTTTAGATTTGCAGTCAGAACACGAGCGTTATTTGGCTGAGGACTTGTTTAAAAAGCCGACGATTGTCAGCGATTATCCCGTCGGGATTAAAGCATTTTATATGCGTTTAAATGATGACGAAAAAACCGTGCGAGCAATGGATGTTTTGGCTCCTAATATTGGGGAAATTATCGGCGGTTCGCAGCGGGAAGAAAGGCTGGATGTGTTGCAGCGGCGCATGGAAGCCCAGGGTATGAATAAGGAGGAATTGTGGTGGTATTTGGATTTGCGCCGCTACGGTACTGTGCCTCACGCTGGGTTTGGTTTGGGATTTGAGCGGTTAGTGCAGTTTATGACGGGAATGGGGAATATTCGGGATGTGATTCCATTTCCGAGAGCACCTTTGAGCATTGATTTTTAGTAGTAGGGACACGGCATTGCCGTGTCCTTACCTTGGGCGGAGGACAAGGCATTGCCGTCTCCTGAAAACAGAGGAATGCAAGCCTTTGTTACCGATTAAGTCGCTGGGGGAATTGTGATATCAACAGATTCCACTTTGACTGAAGTTCCCAAACTCGATAACGGCGGTTGAATTGCCTCCGTATTTCCCACTACTAATGTTACCAAATTTTCCGGTTTCAAGTAAGTCTTGGCTACGCGCTGCACGTCGGCAATTGTTGCTGTTTCGATGCTGCGGCGGTAGCGAAAAATGAAATCTTCGGGATAACCGTAGTATTCGTAGCGAATTAATCGCGACAAAGTTTGACTGGGATTTTCAAATTTGAAGATAAAAGAATTCAGGGTGGAATCTTTAGCATAAGCTAATTCTTCCGGGGTAATTGGTTCGGTGCGGATACGATCGATCTCGGCGCGAATTGCCTGGATAAATGGTACTGTGGCATCCGATCGCGTTTGGCCTCCTGCGACAAACACCCCCGGATAGTCATATCTCGGACTCCAAGCCGCGTATACTGAATAAGCTAAGCCTTGGCGCGATCGCACGTTATTAAACAAACGGCCACCGAAACCGTTCAAAACCCCATTCATCACATCCAAAGCACCGTAATCTGGACTGCTGAGCATTCCGCCCAAATGTCCCATTTGCACGTAACTTTGACTTAATTGCGGCTGATTTACCAAAAATACGCCGCCCCCATTTGCTGGCGCTACGGTTGGTAGTGCAGGCACTTCTGCACTTTGACTCGGTTGCCAGTTGCCGAATTTTTGCTCGACGAGCGATCGCATTTTAGCTGTATCAAAATCGCCAGAAATACCCAAAATCATATTCTTGGGATGGAAATATTTCTGGTAGAAACTCACCAAATCGTCGCGGGAAATATTGGCGAGGGTTTTGTATTCTACCGTGCGCGCGTAAGGACTGCGATCGCCATAAATTAATTTTTGAAACTCGCGGCCGGTAATACCGTCAGGATCGTCATTGCGGCGGGCGATCGCACCTTGAGTTTGGTTCTTGGCTAAATCCAACTTTTCCTTAGCAAATATTGGCTCCCGAATCACTTCTGCAAATAAGTCAAATACGGGTTCCAAATCTTCAGCTAAAGCACTAAAATTAGCGCTCCCAGAACTAACATCAATCCCCGTTTCTACCGAAGCTGCTCGCTGTTCTAGCAACTGATTTAATTCATCAGCCGTATGCCGACTCGTGCCGCCAGTTCGCATCACTTCTCCCGTCAAACCTCCCAATCCAATTTTATCGGCAGGTTCAAAACGCTCGCCCGTGCGAAATAGCGCCGTTCCCCCGACTAACGGGAGTTCCCGGTCTTCCATCAGATACACCCGGATGCCATTTTTCAGCTCGAAGCGAGTGTATTTAGGCAGTTTAATTTCTGACAGCGGGGGAAAGGTTAATTGGTCGTAGTGTTTGGGTGCAGCCGCAAAGGAAGGTAACAAATTAAACGTGCCCAGTGAAACAGTAAAAAAGCAAAGCGACAGCAGAAATAACTTTACTTTTTTCAGTCTCAATTTAGTCCTTTTCATTCTTTCTCCTAAGTTATACATTCTGACAAATGTTGACTGTTCGCTGTTGGCTGTTTGCGGAAAAGCTCACCACTGACAACAGATAACTGACAATTGCCAACTGACAACTGCCAACTGCCAACTGACAACTGACAACTGACTTCCTTAAAGCGGCAAAAGCTTACCAATCGTGCGATTTTCCGGGCGGAAAGTTGCCTGAGCGACACGCTGAATGTCAGCGGGAGTAACAGCGGCGATCGCATCCAATTCCTTAAACAAATTTTGCCACGAACCAGTTTTCACTTGATAGTCAACCAGCGCAAATGCCATGCCCATATTAGAATTGAGCGATCGCAACAAATCGGCTCTCGCCTGAGTTTTCACTCGCTCCAATTCCAAAGCAGAAACCGGCTCTGTTTTCAGGCGATCGATTTCCTTGCTCAAAGCTGCCGCCACCTCATCAACCGTGCGGCCCGGAGCAGTTTGAGCGTAAAATAACATTAAATTCGGATACTTTTCCCCCGGATAACCACTGAAACCTTGAGCAGCCAGCGCCAATTGCTGCTCTTCTACCAAAGATTTGTAAAGCCGAGAAGTGCGGCCATCGCTGAGCAAAGAACCAATCATTTCATAAATGGCATTGTCGGGATGATTCATCGCCGGTTTGTGATACCCTTCCAAATACCAAGGTTGAGTTTTTAATTTCAGCGTGACTTCCTTCGTTTGCGTTTGGGGAGGTTCGACAATCTGCAATTCTGGAGGCGCTGGTGAGGCCTTGTAACGGCCGAAATAAATTTGAGCTAGTCGCTTCACCTCCGAAGCTTTCACGTCTCCTACCACCGCCACAGTCAGCTTGCTGGGAACGTAGTGAGTCTCGAAAAACTTCTGCACGTCGCTGCGGCGGAGGTTTTGAATGTCTTCAGTGGAGCCAATTACAGGGCGGCGGTAGGGATGAACAGAGAAAGCTTTGTTGGCAAAAGCTTCAACCATTTGTCCGATCGGAGAATTCTCGGTTCGCAGCCTGCGCTCTTCTAAAATTACCTGTTTTTCCTTGTAAAATTCCCGAAATACTGGTTCTAGAAATCGCTCGGATTCCAGCGACATCCACATTTCTAACTTGTTAGCTGGAAGGCTGTAAAAATACATTGTGGCGTCGGTGGAAGTAGCGGCATTTAGTCCGACTCCGCCTGCTTGTTCCACTATTTTGCCGAGTTCATTGCGCTTGACAAATTGCGAAGCTTCGGCTTCAACTTTGTCAAATTCTGCTTTTAATTGGGCGACTTCTTCAGTTTTGCCGCTGGCCTTGGCTGCTTGCATTTGCTCGAAGAGTTGGTCTTGTTTTTCTAGCAGCGGCTTTTCGGCTTGGTAGTCGGTAGTGCCGATTTTTGGCGTGCCTTTGAAGGCTAAATGTTCGAGATAGTGAGCGACTCCGGTTTGGCCGTCGGGTTCGTTTGCGCCGCCGACATCGGCGTGTATCAGAAACGATGCTACGGGCGCTCTGGGCCTTTCGAGTACGATAAATTTCATGCCGTTGTCGAGCTTAAATTCGCTGACTTGGCTGATTACTCGATCGAGCGACGGTTGAACAGAGACTGCTTGGGAGCCGCTAGCGGGGTTGGGGCGGGCGAGGGCGATTTCCGGGAAAAGTCCCCACCACAGCAGTACAGCGGCCAGCAGGGAGGCAATGAATCGAGTTTTGCTCACGGGCGATTCCCTACGGGATAGCTTCGCTTCACGGGGTTTTTGGAACTGCGGGGTCATTCGATTTTAGATTTTAGATTTTAGATTTTGGATGGTCAAACAAAAAAATGTTTGTGCTCGGTGGCCAGAGATTCTTTTCTCAGGATAAAGATTTTTTGAGGCATAAGCGATCTGTTGCGCCGCAGATGTTAGGCTGATACAGCAAATCTCAAAAAGGGTCATTCGATTTTAGATTTTAGATTTTGGATTTTGGATTGTCAAACAAAAAAATGTTTGCCCTCAATGCCAGAGATTCTTTTTAAAACTTAACATCAATTAGTCCCTCAGTCCAGCTCCCGTAGTTCCAAGTAGCCAATTACCGATTGCAAAGCCATGCGAATTTTTAATCAGTCTCCTCCTTCTGAAACAGAAACTAAGAAGCGAATTTTACAAGCAGCTCAGCGGTTGTTTGCCCGCAGCGGATACGACGGCACGACAACTCGTGATTTAGCAGCGGCGGCTGGGGTAGCCGAGGGTACGCTATTTCGGCATTTTGATAATAAAAAAGCGATTTTGATTGAGGTGGCGACGGAAGGATGGGTGGAGTTGCTGACGGATTTGCTGACTGAATTGAGCGAGATGGGCAGTTACAAAGCAGTGGCTCAGGTGATGCGGCGGCGGATGCTGAATATCCGCGAGAATAGCGACATGATGCGGGTGTGTTTTTTGGAGGCGCAATTTCACCCGGATTTGCGCGACAGAATTCAGTTGGAAGTCATCGGAAAAATGAGCGATGTGGCTGAGGCTTTTTTTGAAACGGCGATGGAAAAAGGAGTTTATCGAAAGATGAATCCGAAGATTGTCGCTCAGGTATTTTTGGGAATGTTTGCAGTCGCGGGTTTCAGTCAAAATACGATTATGGAGCCGAATGCTTCTCCGCAAGAAATGCAGGAAATGGCTGAAGGACTTGCTGATATTTTTCTGAATGGGGTTTTACTGAAAGATCAATAATTAGTTATGGGTTATTTATTGGTTGTTACTTATTGGTGATTATAATTAATAACCAATAACCAATAAGTAGTCACCACTCCCCACTTACTCTATAAACTCGTACATCTTTTGCACCCACTTCTCCCGATAATCCTGCCATTCATCCGTCACTACTTCCCAAGTTGTATTGCTTTCAAGTTCCAGCAAGAGACTTGATACTTCTTCTAGCGTCGATGCTATATGACATTCTTCTACCCAACTTTCACGGATCATTTTCCAGAGGCTTTGTACTGCTTCTCGCTGAAAATTTGATTCTAATTCAACTAGCAATTTGGCGAGGTGTTTTTCGTCACTTGCTGCTAACACCTCGCTCATCCAACAGTTGCGACGTTCTTTCCATTCTTCCGTCACTGCGTCCCTGTTTAGGTGGGCTTGAAACTCTAACAGTAATTGATTTAGTTCTACCATATTAAATTTTGTCTTGTTTGCAGTTTGTGCTATTTTTGTACAAATTTTATTGATTGAGAGTGTTGGTTTTTTTATAATTAGCTATGTAGCTGAGGCTTTATTTGGAAACGGCGATGGGAAAACAAGTTTATCCAAAGATGAGTCCGAGAATTGTCGCTCAGGTATTTTTGGGAATGTTGGCAGTCGCGCCCTTCAGTCAAAATACGATTATGGAGCCGAATGCTTCTCGGCCGCAAATGCAGGAAATGGCTGAAGGACTCGCAGATATTTTTCTGAATGGGGTTTTGCTGAAATATCAAGAATTAGTGATTAGTCATTAGGAAATTTTAGAGCCAGGAAACGCATGTTTGCAGGCTCTAAACCCTCGAAACTACTCGTTAAACTTGTGCATTTCCTGCACCCATTTCTCGCGATTTTGCTGCCATTCATCTGTCACAGCTTTCCAATTGGTATTGGTTTCAAGTTCCAGCAATAAACTTGATACTTCTTGAACAATCGATGCTCCCAGACATTCTTCTACCCAACGGTCTCGACGCTCTTGCCACTGAATATCCACCGATTCCCACTGCAAGTTAGATTCCAATTCAACTAGCAATTCTGCTAGATATGTCAGGTTAACTGATGCTGCAACATCGCTCACCCAACTTTCCCGGCGCTCTATCCATTTTTGTGTAACTCCTTCCCATTTGAGGTTGCTTTCAAACTCTAACAGTAACTGATTTAGTTCTACCATCTTAAATGTTGGGTTTTTTGTAGTTTGTGCTACAATTGTACCAAAATTTTCACTCAACAGAGTGTTAAGTTTTTTTTTAGATTGCGGTCGCAGTGAAACTACAGAATAGATAACTGAATAATGAGCGATGAATTTACTTTAGATATGCTAGACATTCCCAGCGGTTGGAGCCGGGGCGAAGGTGACTGGACAGGAGTGGCGGCGGCTCTTGCTAGAGGGGAAACTGTCGAAGTAATTCAAGAAGTTGGTTCTACTTTGTGGCACAACAGCCTGCCCGAAAAACATTCTTTGTATTGGGATGGCGAAAATATATCAACTATCAAAGCCCGAATTTGGATTAGTTTCACCCAGAGAAGATTTTCGCCGGAATCTGCTTTGCCAAAGGTTCAGTGGCATCCAAGAGTGTTGTGGATAGGGGTAGGTTGCGAACGCGGAACAGGGCGAGAATTAATCGAAACTGCGATTCAAAATGTATGTCGCGGTTATCATTTAGCGGAAAGTGCGATCGCAGGTATTGCTACAATAGACACTAAAGCAGGTGAAGTCGGCTTGCTGGAACTTTGTCAAGCGCGAAACTGGCCGTTAAAAACCTTTGCTGCTGACATTTTAAGTTCCGTAGAAGTCCCCAATCCTTCAAATATTGTAGTCAAACAAGTCGGCACGCCCAGCGTAGCAGAAGCTGCGGCACTTTGTGCGATCGAACTGATATCTTGTACCATTCTCAACAACAGGCAAGATGCCTGTTCCACAAAGAGTGAATCTGGTTGTGGGGTGGGTATCCTACCCGCCCGTGAAAGGCTTTTAGTCCTTAAACAAATATTTCGTAACAAAAATCCCCCCCTTTCACAAGGAGGGGTTAGGGCGGGTTCTGCGGTAACAGTAGCGGTTGCAGTTTCCGCGATCGAGTATCTGGGATAATGTATTACTGAGACAAAGTATTGGCATTCACAAATCGACCAATCAACCCAGAAACGAATGACAAAACAATCGAACCAAACAAAGCCGGCCAAAAACCGTTAACCGCAAAGCCGATATTGAACGCACCCGCCAACCACGAAGCCAGGGAAAGCGAAATTGCATTCACAACGAATAAAAACAAACCTAAAGTAATAATGGTCAAAGGCAGCGTCAGCAATGTAAGAATCGGTCTGACAACCGCGTTCACCAATCCGATAACAACAGCAGCCACCATCGCCGCCGGAAAGCTAACCACCGCAATACCTGGTACAATGTTAGCGGTAATGATCAGCGAAACCGCTGCTACTATCCAAGTTAAGAAAAAACTTAGCATATCTTTTTTTCCATCTCCATCACTATTAATTAAGATTGTACCTGTTTAGTCGATCGACCAAAGTTCGGGATACACTACGAAATATCCACCTTGCGAGAATATCAGATTTATGAAACTCCGGCAACTAGCAGCATTGCTCTTGGCGCTAACTATCTTCATCCTGCCGCAGCCAGCCCAAGCTCAATCTAAATATTACGCTCCGCCGTTGTCCTTTAGCAACGCGGAACTGACAAGACGCGATTTTTCCGGTCAAATGCTGCGGGCCGCTGAGTTTTCTAACGCTAATATGGACTTGACTAATTTTTCTAATGCCGATTTGCGGGGAGCAATTATGAGCGCTTCGGTGATGACTCAGGCGAATTTGCACGGCGCTAATTTAACTAATGCAATGATTGATCAAGTTAAATTTACTAATGCCGATTTAAGTGATGCAATTTTGGCGGAAACAATTTTGCTGCGTTCTACTTTTGACGGAGTTGATATCACTGGGGCTGACTTTACCGACGCAATTATGGACGGATCACAAGTTAAAGAATTGTGCACAAAAGCCAGCGGTATTAATTCTCAAACAGGGATTTCTACTCGTGATTCCTTGGGATGCCGCTGATTTATTTTACAATCCCATAATTTCAATTTGTGGAACAGGCACCTTGCCTGTTCTGGGCTAGAAGCCCAGCCCACAATCAATAAATACACAAAATAAATTTGTTTGTGGGACGGGCCGGAGAGCCGGTTTAGGGCGGGCTAGAAGCCCAGCCCACAATCAATAAATACAACAAATAAATTTGTTTGTGGAACGGGTTCTCACGCCCGTTCCTGACAGCCTAAACCAAATTTACTAAGGCTTTGCTTTTTTCTGAGCAGCCGCATAATGCTCACTCATTAACTGATTAACTTCTGGATTGTAAATCCGCAGATAATTCCAGTAATTCTCAAACACCGATTTCACGTATCCTTTCGTTTCAGGAAACGGAATCTTTTCCGCAAAAGCATCCGGGTCACTAAAATTAAACCTCTTCAACCAATCTGCTACTGCATTTGGCCCGGCATTGTAACTCGCCACAGCTAACATCGAGTTATTCTTGTACTCGTCGTGAGTGTGATCTAAATACCATGTACCAAGTTTAACGTTGTCGTCTACATTCTCCAATGAATACTTTTTGAGACTGATTTGTCCAGCCACCCAAGCTGCTGTTTCCGGCATTACTTGCATTAAACCAGTAGCGCCAACTGAGGATTTTATGGCTGGCATAAACCGCGATTCTTGCCGGATTAATGCAGTTACTAATACTGGATTTATGGTGCGTTCTTTTGACCATTTGACAATGGTTTCTAAGTAAGGAAAAGGATAAAGTGCTTGCCAATAAATCGGTTGCTGTCTGAGTTCGAGGTATTGGGTTCTATCATCTGGTTTATCGCGCTGCCGCAAACTCCCAACCATCCACAAACCGTCTAAATTGTCTCCGACTGCAACTCGCATTAAACCGTCGGTAAACTGTTCGGCAATACTTGGTTCTACGCGATCGATAAATTCAACTTGCCACAGCGTCCAAGCATCTCTATCTTGACCTAATTGATAGAGTTCTTTCAACGCAGGAGAACCCGCAGTTGGTTCGGGGCGCTGAGGTGGCCGCACTACATTGGGAGACAAATCTCGGACTGTGGTAAAGTCGCCGACGGGCCAGCCGAGAAGTACAGCCGATCGCCACGCAAAATATGATTCTGGATAGCGTAATATAGTGTACTCAAATGCAGTCTTGGCGTCTTGTTGCCGACCGAGTTGCTGTGCCCATTTCCCGACCCAAAATGCGGCTTCTGGAGCTTGTTCGCTGTCGGGATTGTGGGTGGTTAATTCTCTCGCCCACTGCCAAGCTGATTTTAAATCTCCGCCTTTGGCAAACTGTTGGGCGATCGTCCACCGCAATTCCCCTGCTTTATCAGAATTATTGTATTTTGTCAAGAGCAACTTCCGGGTATCTGAGGCGGATTGACCGCTGCGTGCTTTGTCGAGAAGTTGGGATTTATCTAACAAAGCTTCGGGGGCATAATTGGGGAATTTGCTAATAACTCGATCGAGCAAAACGATCGCTTCTTTCGGTTCGCTCAGCCGCGACAGCCGAATTAAACCCAAACCAGTATCTTCGGCATCGGGAAACTCCCGCACTAATTCTTGATAGGCAATTCTCGATTCCGGGATTTTTCCGTCTAGCCACAAACCGCGAGCTTTGCGGTAAAGATTTTTGGCGTTGCGGGGAGCTTTCCCGTAAGCAATAGCTCCTTTGCCGTAATTTTGTTTTTCCCAATAGCCAAAGGCAATTTCTTCCCAATCTTCCGGTTTCAAACCGGCGCTGTTTCGCTGCACCAGTTGTTCCAAAATTGTCCCGTAATCTTTGACATAATGACCGTGTTTTGCTACGAGCAGCATCAACTTCGGCTGATTGGGATTTTCTTTTAACTTGCGGAGGGCAATTTCTACGCTGCGGGGATGACCCGGAAATTCAGTAATTGCCTGTTGCCAATATTCCGGTTTTGAGTTCCCTAAAATATATAAAGCTTCCGCTGCTACCGGGTCGCTCGGATAGTTTTTGAGCAGTTCCTCCCAAGCTTTTTGAGTTTTGCCTTTGTCGCCGCTCAATTGGTAAGCTTGCGCCCTTTTTAGGGCAATGTGAGCAGCTAAAACCGGATATTCTTGCTCTAATTTATCCAATAACTTTAATGCTTTGGCCGCATTTCCTTGCTGGATTAAATCGCTGGCAAGCAGATAGCGGGCGCGGCTTTGAGGGGAGATTTCCTGCTGCGGGTTCGTACTTGCAGACTGACTGGTTGCGAGTTCAACTAATTTCGCCGATCGCTCGATCGGTGATAGCGATACCAGCATCTTGACTTGCGATTCGGAATTCGCTGCATTCAGTGGCTGCTCGGCCTTCTGGACCGAGCCAAAACCCATCCATTTCATCGCAGCAACCAAAGATCCGATCGCAATAACGCAAACTGAAACGCTGATTAAAACAGAAAATCGGGCCCGGCGTCGTTTTAGCATGGGAAAATTTAAGAGAATAAGATATAAAGAACCGATCGTTTGTCAAAAGCCATCACAGACAGGATGGGTGTTCCACGCCATCACAGGCAGGATGCCTGTTCAACGAGAAATAAATGTTAATAGTGGGGCAAAAACGGACAGCCCACCCCCACACAGATGATTGAGATTGGTGGAAGATCCGATCGCAGGCGGACTTGGCTGATATAGTAGCAGAATTTATTTCGATGTGGAGCGAAGAATTTGTGCGATCGATCTATTTACCCGCACCAACGAAAAACCACAAACCACCCACTGCAAAGTACAATCAAAAATCTAAAATCTAAAGTGTAAATCAAAACATGGAATTTCTAGTCACCGATACGCCCCGCTCTGTTTGGACGGGAGACGCCCTGGCAATTGGTCTATTTGAGGACGGCTTGGAACTCACCGGCGAGCTGGCACAATTAGATGAAAAGCTTGCAGGCACTTTGAAAGAGCTGCTACTGGAAGTAGATTTTAAGGGCAAAGTGGGTACGAGCGCCATCACCCGCGTCGGCGGCAATAATCCCATTCGCAAAATTGCGATCGTCGGTTTGGGCAAAACAGAGGACTTAAAATTAGACACCGTGCGGCAAGCAGCAGGCGTTTGCGCCAAGTTAGCCAAAAAAGAGAAATGCAAAACCCTCGGAATTAGCTTTCCGGTGTGGAAAAACGCGCCGGATGTTACAGCAAGCGCGATCGCCGAAGGTGTAGAACTCTCTCTGAATCAAGACAACCGTTTCAAATCGGAACAGGAAGACAAAAGCCCGCAAATCGAACAAATTCATTTGCTCGGTTTTGCCGGTACAGAAAGTGCGATCGCCCGCGCCCGTCAAATCACTGCCGGAGTCATTTTAGCACGCGAATTAGTCGCAGCGCCTGCAAATTTTGTCACCCCGATTACCATGGCAGAAACAGCTCAAAGTCTGGCTGCCGAATGCGGTTTAGAATTAGAAATACTGGAGCGGGAAGACTGCGAAAAACTAGGCATGGGAGCCTTTCTCGGCGTGGCACTAGCATCTGATTTACCACCTAAATTCATCCATTTAACTTACAAACCAGAAGGCACACCGCGCCGCAAAATAGCAATTGTGGGCAAAGGATTGACCTTTGATTCCGGCGGTTTGAACATCAAAGGTGCGGGCAGCGGCATTGAAATGATGAAAATAGATATGGGCGGCGCTGCGGCTACTTTGGGAGCAGCAAAGGCGATCGGACACATCAAACCCGATGTGGAAGTTCACTTTATCAGCGCCGTCACTGAAAACATGATCAGCGGCCGCGCCATGCGCCCTGGAGACATCCTTACAGCTTCCAACGGCAAAACAATTGAAGTCAACAATACCGACGCTGAAGGTCGTTTAACCCTGGCTGATGCTTTGGTATTTGCTGATAAATTGGGAGTTGACGCAATTGTCGATTTAGCAACTCTAACCGGGGCCTGCGTAATTGCTTTAGGCGAAGATATCGCGGGTTTGTGGAGTCCTCAAGATAGCGTCGCCGCCGAAATAGTCGCCGCCTCAGAATTGGCAGGCGAAAAATTTTGGCGAATGCCGATGGAAGAAAAATATTTTGAGGGCTTGAAAGCATTGCACGCCGACATGAAAAACACTGGCCCACGTCCCGGCGGTTCGATTACGGCAGCGCTATTTTTGAAACAGTTTGTGAAGGATACTGCTTGGGCGCATTTAGATATTGCCGGCACGGTTTGGAGTGACAAAGAAAATGGCTACAATGGCCCTGGGGCTACTGGTTTTGGAGTTCGGACTTTGGTGCATTGGGTGCTGGGCGGTGCTTAATTGCGGATTTCCAGCGGAAAAATTGAGATTTTCTCTGCCTTAAAAGTCTGCTAGTCCATCTGTGAGCCAGCGGTTAAAAACCCCTGGCTCACTGCTTAAGTAATCTAAAAGAAAATTTAATAGTGATCATTAACAATTTAAATGTTTCTGAAGCAATCAGTAGGCGAACCTATGTATTCCGTGACAGGGAGCAACGTAAGCGTTGCTAGCCGTGACGCTCACCATTGCTCATATTTGAGAAAAGCTTCGTTCTCAGGGCGCCACCTCGACAGTTTTGACATTTCCTGAAAAAATAGCTGTTTCATAAATGAAAAAAGTATATAATTATGTAAATATTTCACTAGCCGAAATCAAATAATTAGATTTGATCGGATTTGCATTGGTACAGATAATTTTTTTCTTGAACTTTATGCAAGAACAATTAACAATTTTTTTTTCAACACTTGCTGTATCTTCTAGACTCGCCTGCAACGTGGTACCGGAGTTGCGACTGTACGCTGTTTTTGACTCGCTGACGGCACTGGCTTATTGCTCGATCGCCCTCTCTTTAGTTTATTTTTCCCGCCAAGGTTCTCAGCGCAAGATTTTCCGGCTGTTTGCCGTTGTTTTTTTTGCCTGGGGCGCTGCTAAATTGACGGAAGTTTGGACGCTTTGGCATTCCATATATTGGCTGTCGGTAACTCTCAAAGCTGCAAGTGCTTTGATTTCTTTGCTTTTAGCCGCAGTCGCTTTCGCCCTCATGCCGAAAGCACTTGCAGATTCTGGTTTAAATCACAAAGAAAATCTTCAACAACTGCCGTTAAAACAGGTAGAAAAAAACCATCACCAGCATGATATCCACAAAGGAGAATTGGCAAAACCATCACTCAATTTTTCCCCTTCTGATACTATTGTCGATAGCGCTTTAGATATCAATTCGCTTAACGAACAGTTAGAAAAAGAAATTGCAGATCGCCACCGAGTTGAGGAAAAGTTGCAACTGACTCAGTTTGCGATCGACCGATCGGCAGATGCGGTATTCTGGATCGGGTCGGACGGTAAATTTTTGTACGTCAACGACTCTGCTTGCACTTCATTGGGATATTCTGCAGCAGAATTGCTTTCGATGACAGTACACGACATCAATCCAGATTTTCCCCAAACTGCTTGGAGTTTGCACTGGAAAGTCTTAAAACGCTGCGGTTCGGTTAATATTGAAGTTCACCACGTCACTAAGTACGGTCGCATTTTTCCGGTAGAAATTACGATCGATCATTTGGAATTTAACGGCAAAGAATATCAGTGCGCGTTTGCTCGTGACATTAGCGAACGTAAGCGGATTGAGGCAGCTTTGCGAGAAAGGGAAGAAGAATTTAGGTCATTAGTTTCTAGCATTCCCGGTGCGGTTTACCGATGTAGTGCTGCTGGGCGATCGAGCCTAACTTTTATCAGCAGTGGCATAGAAGCTATTTCCGGCTATCCCGCAGCTAACTTTATGCAAAAACCGGTGCAGGCTTTTCCGAGTATAGTTCATCCCGATGACGTGCAGCATATCGAGACAATTATCGATCGGGCTATTAAAACAAAACAACCTTACATCATCGAATATCGCCTAATTCACTGCGACGGAAATGTGCGGTGGGTTGTAGAGAAAGGTCAAGCCCTTTTCAATGTAGACGGTAAAGTTTTATCCCTCAACGGCGCCATTTTTGACATAACAGAGCGCAAAGCAGCGGAGGATGCTTTGCGGCTCTCCGAGGCGATCGCCAACAACAGATCCCAGCAGCTAGAAATCGCTCTCAAAGAACTCCGAGAAACTCAAGCTCACCTAATTCATACCGAAAAAATGTCAAGTCTCGGTCAAATGGTAGCTGGAGTAGCTCACGAAATTAATAACCCTGTCAGTTTTATCTACGGCAATATTTCCTATGCTAGCCAATATATCAGAGACTTGTTGCAGCTTGTGGAACTTTACAAAAAACACTATCCTCAGCCAGCGGTAGAAATTCAACAATGTATTGATAATATCGATTTAGAGTTTTTGATAGAAGATTTGCTAAAAATATTATCTTCGATGAAAATGGGAGCAGATCGCATTCGCGAAATAGTTCTGAGTTTGCGAAACTTCTCCCGTTTAGACGACTCGGTAAAAAAACCTACTAACCTTCACGAAGGCATAGACAATACCCTCTTAATATTGCACAACAAACTCCGAGCCAGAGGCGACTATCCCGAAATAAAAATAATCAAAGATTACGGTCAACTCCCTTTAATAGAATGTTATGCAGGTCAGCTCAATCAGGTATTTATGAATCTGCTTAGCAACAGTATTGACGCCTTGGAAGATGCTTGCAACCAAAAAAGGCGATCTGCGGCGGTCGGCGACGATTGGAAACCAACTATTAGCATTCGCACAGAAGCCCTGAACGAAAATAGTATTTGTATCCGCATTGCCGATAATGCGATCGGCATGACAGAAGACGTGCGGAGCCGATTATTTGACCCGTTTTTCACGACAAAACCGATGGGAAAAGGCACTGGTTTAGGGTTAGCCATCAGTTACCGAATTGTGGCGGAAAAACACGCCGGAGCCTTGAGCTGCCGTTCCACCATAGGAGAAGGTACGGAATTTGCGATCGAAATTCCTTTATGAATTAGTGCGATTGTCAAGTGGGTTATAAAAAAAAATCCATTTTCAAAAAAAATCCAAAAATTGGCTATAAATTACCAAGGTAATAATCAACATGGCAGTGAAATCGTAAATTCTGTACCTCGACCTAAAGTTGAGTTGACTTCTAGCATACCAGAGTGTTTCTCAACTACAATCTGCCGTGCGATCGCCAAACCCAACCCTGTACCTTTCCCTACACCTTTGGTTGTAAATAAGTGGTCAAAAATATGACCTTTTATCTCATCGGATATCCCTGGGCCGTTGTCATAAATGCGAATCGTCACCCACTCAGAAGACTTCCTTTCTGTCCGAATCGTGATGCAATTAGCTGGGGTTTTAATCTTCTCTAAACCTGCTTCGCGATTTGATTCTTCCACTGCATCAATCGCATTCGCCAATATATTCATAAACACCTGATTTAATTGTCCGGGGAAACAATCAACTGATGGCAAGTTGCCGTACTCTTTCACAACTTCAATCGCTGGACGCTGTTCGTTCGCTTTCAATCTGTGTTTGAGAATCAAAATTGTACTGTTAATTCCGTCATGAATATTGAAAGGAACTTTGTAGTCTTTGTCTGCTCTGGAGAAGGTGCGAAGACTGGTGCTGATACCTTGGATGCGATCGCACCCGATTTGCATCGAATTCAACATTTTGGGTAAATCTTCTACGAGATATTCAATATCAAGTTCTTCTGCTATTTGCTCGATTTCATCCCCAGGATGGGGAAATTTTTCTTGGTAGACTTGCAGGTATTTGGTCAGATATTTGACAGCGGCGATCGCTTCATGGATATTCCCAGAAATAAAACCGACTGGATTATTAATTTCATGGGCTACCCCGGCTACTAAATTGCCCAAAGCCGACATTTTTTCGCTCTGCACTAATTGCAGTTGAGATTGTTCAACCTGGTGGGCATAGTCCTGCGCTTGCTGATACAGTCGCGCATTTTCTAAGGAAATGGCAGCCTGAGTGCAGAGGAAGTTGAGGACGAGGAGCCGATCGCGAGTAAACACTCCTTTTGTCGATCGATGTTCGAGATAAAGTATCGCAACTAAGTTCCCGCGATCGACAATTGGACTACATAGCATACTCTGAGACTGATACTGGAGCGTACAGTCATTCATTAAACCCGGAATATTGGTTTTGCCGCCTTCAATAACCACAGTTTCCAGGGTATGTTTGACATAATAAACAAGCTTGAGCGGAATCACCGCCGAGCCATCTATAGGTTGGGTTTGCAGCAGGGTTGTGGGTAACTCGTTATCTGGATTGATGTGAGTTATTGCTCGGATTTGCCATTCATCCTGATGGGGGAGTAGCAAAGCACACGTTTCTGCCCCAGAAGTTTTCAAAATAATTTGATTGAGGGTGTCGAGTAATTCATCAAGCTGAATTTTACTGGATAAAGCTTGAGCCGCTTGCACAATAGAGGCGAAATCAAGGGCATCGGAAATACTCGTGCTGCTGCTGGTGGAAGTGTGTGAAGACGGGCTCATCGTTGCCAGCGTCTCTAGGGGATTAAAGCGAAGTTTGGGCTGATTCAGGATGGGATGAAGTAATTGGGGATAGCGTTGTTCTAAGTCTTCAACTTTGGCTAGTGCACCCCAACGGGCATAACAGTAATATGCTTCCTGCATATAGCTGGCGGCGACTTTTTCTTTGCCCCATTCCCAGTAGAATTTTGCTGCGAGTTCGTTGGCTAATCCTTCCTCTTGGATATAACCATTTTCTTTGGCTCCTTGAATTGCTAGATCGTAAAATTCTAGAGCTTCTGTTTTGCAATTCAGGAGTTGATGCTTTTGGGCTTCAACTAAATGGTACTTGTGCAAGTAATTCATGGGAGCATAATGCGCCCATTCTTTTAACTTTGCTTGATTTTCTTGCATTCGCTGCCATCGAGGCTCCGACTCAGTTTTCGATTGACCAGGAGTAGCCAGCACGGTCAGAGAATCATAGAAATATAAGATCGGTTCCACGACACTTCCCATCCCTCCGGCCAAATACTGTCGGGTTTGAGCCCCATCGTGTTCCGCTTGGGCAAAGTCTTGGAGCCAGTAATTTAATGTGAATCGATACAGATAAAAGAAGGATAGTCGGTAAAAATCGACTTTGGCCTCATCCAGGATTTTTTCTTCGTATGAATCTTGGCGTAAGGGAATCTCGTTCTCTGACTGACCCAGCAGAATGAGAGCAGCTTGCCAGTAAGCCAAAACACAGTTTGCTGCTGTGACTTGGTGGAGGTCGCACAACTGTTGGTAATAGGCGCGAATTTGGGGTTCGAGTTCACTTAGCGGTTGACCGCACCAATAAGCATTAAAGCAGTACAACTGGGCGTCGTAGCCCATAAATTCTAGATTGCCGGTTTCCAATCCAGCTTGATAGCCATCGAGAAGAATGGGCAGCGATTCTTGTAGATGGGTCGTCCAATGACCAACATATCCCCCCATTAACAGGGCTGTTGCGGCTCGAATATTTTTGGCATCTGGCTCTGAGGCGAGTTGGTATCCTAATTGCCCAAACTGAGGCACCTTTGTCATGTCTCCCCACAGAATTCTCAGTTGGAAGGCGTAACCAGCGTAGCAATAGGGCGAAACAGGACTATTTCCAAATTGAATTGATAATTTGACCTGTAGAGCAACTATTAGGAAATAGAGCTTTGAGCCTGTCATGTAACAGACGGGTGTAAGACGAGCCGCATTTTGCATAATTGCTAACTGCTGGGCATCAGTCATGTTCGGCAGATGAATGAATGTCTCAATTGAGCGACCCTCAATTAGGGCATCAATTTCCTGCTTCAACTGCCGAATATCGTCTAGGGTTGGTTCATTTGGTAGGTTGACGCCTAACATTTGGAAGACTGATTGACCGATCGCGATCGCCTCGACAAATTTATTGTGGGCGACCAATGCCTGGATTTTTACTTGGTAAACTTGCACCTGCTCTAAAGGTGTTTTCGCATGATGAATCACCGCTTCAATCCACTGGTGCATCTGCTCAAAATCGCCTGCCAAAAAAGCCACCTCGGCAGCCAAGTCGTACAAAGATAGGGTCATTTCGTACTGCCGTTGCCAAGCGTCTGTTCCCAGCAGTTTCAGGCCCACTGTGGCATATTCGCGGGCGGCTTGATATGCGGTGGCTGCTCTGGCTTTGCGGCAAGCAGTGAGGTTGAGTTGGGCGAGTTCCTCCCTTTCCTGCTGTTCTACAACCATTATGGTTCCGTAGTTCAACTGATTGACTAATTCAAAAATGCGTTCTTCTCTGGCTTCGGCTGAAATTTGTTGCAGGAGTAATTGCCCGATTTGATAATGGGCGATCGCGCGTTCTTCTTCCGGAATCAAAGAATAAGCTGCTTGCTGGACGCGATCGTGCAAGAAGCGATAGGAAACTGTTTGAGAAGTAGCTCGATCGATATTGTCTTCTTCACCTACATAAAATTTATAAATCTCACTCTGAGGTAAAACAAAACCTTCCTGTAAAGTTTTCCATAAAGCCGTTGCCGTTTCAGTCTCAGATATTTGGGAAACAATTGCTAATGTGGTCAGATCGAACTGATTGCCAATGCAAGCGGCTAATTTTAAAACTGACTGAGTTTTAACGGGTAATTTCTGTAACTGCTGCGCCATGAATTCAACGACATCATCCGTCAGTGCTGCTTCTGTAATTTTGCTAATATCGCACTGCCAATAGCCTCCTTGTAGATGGAAAATAATTAATCCATCTTGATGCAATGCCTTGAGAAACTGCGTCGCAAAAAATGGGTTTCCTTTTGTCTTCTGATACACTAATTCCGTCAGCGGTTCTGCTAAGTTAAGAGAACAAGTCAGCGTATCTGCTACTAATTGATTCAAACTGGTTCGAGCCAGAGGTGCCAGTGTGATGGTATTGACAGTTGCCCCTGTTTTAGTGACTTCATCTAAAGTCAACATCAAGGGATGGGCAGCCGAAACTTCATTGTCTCGATAGGCTCCAATTAGTAGCAGGTGACTGGATTGGGATTCACCTATGAGCAACTGCATCAACTTTAAAGATGCCGAATCAGCCCATTGTAAGTCATCCAGAAACATTACTAAGGGATGCTCTTTTGTGGTAAAGACAGAGATAAATTTTTGGAATAGTAAATTGAACAGATTTTGAGCAGCTATCCCTGATAATTCTGGGGCTGGGGGTTGTTGTCCGATAATCCGTTCTAGTTCAGGAATGACTTCAATAATGACTTGTCCGTTGTCACCAAGGGCTGCTAAAATTTTGGTTTTCCATGCTTGGATTTGAAGATCGCTTTCACTCAGCAATTGTGTCATTAAATCGCGAAAGGCTTGCACAAATGCCGAAAAGGGAATATTGCGATTGAACTGGTCAAATTTACCTTTACTGAAATAGCCATGCTTTCGGACAATTGGTTTGTGAACTTCATTGACCACAACGGTTTTTCCGATGCCGGAAAAGCCTGCAACGAGCATCATTTCGCTTTTCCCTTGTGCTACTCGTTCAAAGGCTGCTAAAAGTTGCTGTATTTCTCGTTCTCGACCATAAAGTTTTTCGGGAATCAGGAAGCGATCGCATACATCCCGCGTTCCTAACTCAAAAGTTTCAATCTTTCCAGTTTCTTGGCACTGCTGCAAACACCGTTCTAAGTCATGCTTCAATCCCAATGCACTTTGATAGCGTTTTTCGGCATTTTTTGCCATCAGCTTCATCACAATATCCGAAACCACCTGCGGGATTTGTTTGCTGTTTATTGAAGGAGGTTGTTTGGCAATATGGCAGTGAACCAACTCCATGGGTTCGTCACATTCAAATGGCAGTTTTCCTGTCAGCAGTTCGTAAAAGGTGGCTCCCAGAGAATAAAAGTCGGTGCGGTAGTCGATGCCTCGGTTCATTCGTCCAGTTTGTTCGGGAGAAATATAGGCGAGGGTTCCTTCTAAAACGTTGGGATTTTGAATTTCTTGAGTTTCTCTCGGCAGTAGGGAGGCAATGCTAAAGTCAATCAGTTTGACTTGTTTCGTTTTCGGATGTATTAGGACGTTAGCTGGCTTAATATCTTTGTGGATGACTCGGTTTCGGTACAGTCCGTCAAGGATGTCAGTTATTTGAATGGCAATTTCCAATATTTCTGCCAGAGTCAGCGAGGCCTCTTGGGCGTAGTCTCGCAGAGAAATGCCCCCAAAATCCTCCATTACTAGGGCATAGCTGTGGCGATAGGAGTCTAAATTGTAGGGTTCAACGACTCCCGGCAGACGTAGGTTTTTGGCGATGGTGTACTGGTTGCGGAATTGCAGCAGTTCGGTAAAGCTGGGATAGTCTCGATTTAATAGTTTAATGACAACCGGAAGCTGATCTGTTTCTCGAATGGCTCGAAAAACTAGGGTTCTGGAACCACAGTATAATTGCTTAACCAGATGATATCCTGAAACTCGCTTCGTCAAATCCACTGCTGCACTCATCTGGATTACCCCATCTCAGACATTGACTATTGTAACTAATTATACACTTTTATTGGTCTAGTCTGAGGAAAATAAAACTGCGAAATCCCCAAGCGACAGACTCTACCGCTTTTATTCTTTTTCACTTTTGAAGAGAAAGATGGCGCTCTATCAAGATAATAGTCTTATCCTTTCATCGGCAATAAAATTGTAAACTCCGTCCCTGCTCTCAATACAGAATTTACCTCGATTGTACCGCCGTGTTTCTCAACCACAATCTGCCGTGCGATCGCCAAACCCAATCCCGTGCCTTTCCCTACTTCCTTGGTAGTAAATAACTCATCAAAAATTTTCTCTTGCACAACTTCACTCATGCCCGCACCGTTATCTTTAATCCAAATTCTCGCTTGTTTGTTGTCCCGAAAAATATCGGTTTTAATGGTAATTTCATTAGCAATTTCTGCATAAGGTCGTCCTTGATTTGATTCCTCCAAAGCGTCGATCGCATTACCTAACAAATTCATAAATACTTGATTCAACTGTCCGGCATAACACTCCACGGGTGGCAAATTCCCATATTCCCTAATCACTTTGATTTCTGGACGAGTATCGTTAGCCTTGAGGCGATGTTTCAGAATCATAATGGTGCTATCGATGCCATCGTGGATATTGCAAGCTACGGGATAGTTAGTATCGGCACGGGAGAATGTCCGTAGACTGGTACTAATATCCCGAATCCGCTTCACGCCTTCCCGCATCGAACCTATTAATTTCGGTAAATCTTCCCGGATGTATTCCAGATCGATGTTCTCGATTTCTTCTTGAATCTCTGGATCGAGTTGCGGATATTTTTGTTCATACAAATCGAGCAATCCAAACAAATCTTTGATATAATCTAAGGCGGGTTGAATATTACCAACTAAAAAACCAACTGGATTATTAATTTCGTGGGCAACCCCAGCCACTAAGTTTCCCAATGCTGACATTTTTTCGCTTTGAACTATTTTTATCTGTGCCTGTTTTAAATCGGTAAATGCTTGTTGAGATTCTTGATACAAACGGGCATTTTCTAAGGAAATAGCAGCTTGAGAAGCCAGCAAATTTAGCATTTCAATGCGATCGCTCGTAAATGCCCCAACCGTCAGGTTATTTTCCAGGTATAAAACTCCTATCAACTGCCCTTGATTAAGAATGGGCATACAAAGAACACTGATCGGCTGGTGCTGTTCAATATAGCGATCGCTAGCCACCTGGAAACTTACCCTAGCATCAACTATTACCACAGGTTTCAAACTACGCTTGACAGTGTTAACCAAACTAATTGCTACATCCTGACTAGATTCTAGAGGTATTGATGGTAATAGCTTAGGTTCCTGTCCCTCTGCTACAAGAGCCGCTACCTGTAAATACTGTTTTTGTTTGAGCAATAAGACGCACTTAGTGGCGCCAGCATTCGCGATCGCTATTTTTAGGAGAGTAGTCAGAAGTTTATCTAGTTCAATCTCCCCAGAAATGGCTTGAGAGGCTTGGATCAGAGTAGGCAAATCTAGAAAATTCGAGTGGCTGCTAGAAGAGTTGGTATTATAAGTAATTGTTCCGCGGGCGATCGTTTCCTTTAATGAACTAAAGGATTGAGGTTGTTGAAGGATAATACCTAGTAGGCGAGGATAACGTTTTTCCAAATCCTCAATTTTGGCTTTAGCTCCCCATCGGGCATAACAATAATACGCTTCAATCATGTAGGCTTGAGCTACTTTTTCTTTGCCCCATTCTAAGTAGAATTTGGCTGCTAGTTCGTTGGCGAGAGCTTCTTCGTTGATGAATAGATTTTCTTGAGCGAGTTGGATAGCGCGATCGTACATGTCCAGTGCATCTGCTTTATTGCCCAAAACCCGCTGCCGTTCTGCTTCAACTAAATACCACTTATGCAGATGATTCATGGGAGCATTTTGCGCCCATTGGTGCAGAGTCGTTTGATGGATTTCCACAGAGGCGAGAATATCAGCTTGCTCAATTTCTGGCTGTGTGGAAAACACTGCCAGGTACGTCAGGGCTGCATAGAAATGGAAAATAGGAACAATAATTAATCCCGATACTGCCATCACACACTCTTTGGCTGAGCTAATGTAGTTTAGAGCAGCCGGATAATTACCAAAGGAATAGGCAAGCAGTAGTTTGTAGACGTAGACAAGGGCGATCGCACTGAATTCACGATCTTGATAGTGCTTAGGAATCATCACTGTTTCATCATAGGCAGAGCCGATTAAGCAATCCGGTTGATTCACTACTTCCCTCAAGTTCTGCAACATCTGCCACTCCATATGCAAATAAGTCCGAGCCGAATATTGCTTCACCTGAGCCAAGGTAGCACTGTAGACTGCAAGTTCCGGTTCCCAAGTATCCAGTTCTACGCCAGCGAAAAAGTTGATGTAGCTGTAAGTAGCTATGTTGTAGCCAGCGTTAAGAAAATCGCCAGTTTCCATGCCCGCCAAAAAGCCTTCTTTCAGCGTTGGTAGCCCTGCCCTCATAGCATTTTGATGATGCTGAATAAATGCCCCAAACATATTATGAGTAATGCACTTAAATTCTCGTGCATTTACCCGATCGAGCAATGAGAGTGCCAATTTACCAAAGCTATAACCCGTTTTTGCCTCTCCCAAAAAAGCACTTAATACAAGTCCGTGAATCGCATAGCCCACCGTCGATGCGGGTGCATTCCCAAACGAGAGCGATAAACTTACCATCGTGGAGCTAAGTAGGGGCACTAAGCCGGGAATTCCCTGGAGAATGGGTGCAAATAACATGGCCAATATTGGCATAGCTGCCTGAGTCTGAGGATCACTCATCACAGGCAGATCCACCAGTTCCTCAATCGTTCTACCTTGGAGTTGGCTAGCAACGGTTTGTAGCGCTTGGCTAATCAAGGCTTCGTCAGGTGCAGTGGGTAGTTCAATCCCCAATTGCCAGAGTGCATCTCTTGCTACTGCAATGGCTTCTAGTGACTTGCTTTGTGCTGTCTGGGCAGCGATTTGAATTTCGTAAATTTTGATTTTGTCTAAGATTGTCTGGGATGCTTGCAACACTTGTACTGCTATCTCTTCCATGCCGTCAAAGTCAGCATTCAAATAGGCAGCTTCAGCAGCAGCAACATAGAGGTTCAGGGTTAATTCATACTGCCTTTGCCAGCAGTTGGCTGTTAGTAGATCAATGCCTG
Organism: Microcoleus sp. S36b_A4; assembly: GCF_036700645.1. Lineage (NCBI taxonomy): Bacteria > Bacillati > Cyanobacteriota > Cyanophyceae > Oscillatoriales > Microcoleaceae > Microcoleus > Microcoleus sp. S36b_A4. Next base: position 41,544 of record NZ_JAUBPI010000028.1, read on the forward strand.
TGTGCAGATAAACTCTAGCTGCCATGTAGGCGGTAGAATTTCTGGCTTTACAACCGGCTGCCAAGTTCAGTTTAGCTAAGGCTTCTCGTTCGCTAGGTTGGGTAATTAACTCAATCCCTCGATTTAAATGCCCGATAATATCAAACAGTTTGTCTTCTTGCTCTATTTTTGAAAAATTTTGCTGAAGTAATTGTCCGATTTTGAGGTGAGTTGCTTTTTTCTGTGAATCGGGAATGAGTGAATATGCGGCTTGCTGGACGCGATCGTGTAAAAATCGATAAGTTGGATTAGCTGAAGCCTGGAAAACTTCATCATTATCCGATTGGGTAAAGAACTTATAGATTTTGGTTGTGGGAATCACCACACCTTCCTGCAATGCTTTCCATAAAGCGGTAGCCGTCATTCCAGCAGATTTCTCACTGACAATTACTAAGGTATTCAAATCAAACTGCGCTCCTATACAAGCAGCTAATGTGAGAACATCCTGAGTTTCTCTGGGAAACTTCTGCAACTGTAATGCCATAAATTCAACGACATCATCAGTGATAGCTAAGGTTTTGACTTGGGCAATATTACACTGCCAATGCCGAATATCCCAATTAAAGCTAATTAGCTGATCGTCATGTAATGCCTTGAGAAACTGAGTGGCAAAGAAAGGATTTCCCTGAGTTTTTTGATAGACTAATTTTGTCAAAGGTTGGGCAAGTGATGATTCGCAATTCAGCGTATCCGCCACCAACAAATTCATATCAGTTTCGCTTAAGGGTTGCAAAGTAATCGTATTAACTGTTGCCCCAGTTTTAACTATCTCATCCACTGTTAAGATAAATGGATGCGCTGGCGAAACTTCATTATCTCGATAGGCCCCCAATACTAATAAATATCCTGTATCCTTCATCAATAATTGTAGCAAATGCAAGGATGCTGAATCCGCCCATTGCAAGTCATCCAAAAACATCACTAAAGGATGTTCTTTGCTCGTGAAAACTTGCACGAATTTCTGCATTACCAGGTTAAAGCGATTTTGGGCGGCACTTCCTGACAATTCTGTTGCAGGAAGTTGAGCGCCAATTATACCTTCTAACTCAGGAATCACGTCAATCAAGACTTGTCCGTTGTCTCTTACTGCTGCTAAAATCTTGGTTTTCCATGTTTGCAGTTCGGTATCCGATTCTGATAGCAATTGACTCATTAAGTCGCGGAAAGCTTGCACAAAGGCACTGAAGGGAATGTTTCGTTGAAATTGATCGTATTTGCCTTTGATAAAATAACCGCGCTGACGGACAATCGGTTTATGAACTTCATTGACAACGGCGGTTTTCCCAATTCCCGAAAAACCTGCTACTAGCATCATTTCGGTGCTACCTGTACTGACTCGCTCAAAGGCAGCTAATAGTTGCTCAACTTCTTTTTCTCTACCGTAGAGCTTTTCAGGGATAGTAAAGCGATCGCTAATATCTCGATTTCCGAGTTCAAAATATTCTATCTGGCCTGTTTTTTGTAACTGACCTAAACAAATCTCTAAATCGTGCTTGAGTCCTAATGCACTCTGATAGCGTTTTTCGGCATTTTTGGCCATCAGCTTACTGACAAGTTGCGATAAAATTACGGGTATCTCTGGATTTATTTCATGGATCGGTTTCGACGGTGTGGCGAGATGGAAATGCACCAATTTCATCGGATCATCGGAGATAAATGGCAACCTTCCTGTCAACAATTCATAAAAAGTCACACCCAGGGAATAAAAGTCACTCCGATAGTCAATGCCTCGATTCATCCGCCCTGTTTGTTCGGGAGAGAGATAGGCTAATGTTCCTTCTAAGATATTGGGATTCTGTATTTCTTGCGTTTCTCGCGGTAGGAGGGAGGCAATACTAAAGTCAATTAGTTGGATTTGTTTGGTGTCTGGATTAATGAGAATATTAGCGGGTTTAATATCTTTGTGAATGACTCGCTTTTGGTATAGATAGTGGATAATGTCTGTTAGTTGTATGGCGAGTTGGAGAAATTCTGCTAAAGGTAAAACTTGAGATGGTTCGGTTTCATTTGTTGCGGTTTTGAGATAAGTAGATAGGGAGACTCCGCCAAAGTCCTCCATTACTAGGACATAGCTATTCTGGTATACTTCCAGCGTCAGGGGTTTGACGAGGTGAGGGAAGTCGAGATTTTTGGCAATGGTATATTGGTTGCGAAACTGGACGAACTCGTTGAAGGTGGGGTATTTGTTTCGCAGCAGTTTGACGACGACTGGGTACTGGTCACGGGTACGGATGCCTCGATAGACTAAGGTACGTGTACCTACATAAAGTTTCTCTGTAATTTCATAACCTGACAAATTTGCGATCGCATCCATAACTTATTAACCCTTTATTATAAAACAGTTAAATTAAAACCTTCTATTCCATTGTATTTTATTATTTGACAAAGATAGCGATCGCACACTCTGCACCCTCGCTAGGTACAGAATTAACTGTAATTTTTTCCCTATGTTTATCAACTATTATTTGACAACCAAGCAATGTAGTGACAAGCCCCCGGACTCATCCGTGAGTTCAATCTCAAATTTCAAATCTCAAATCGCATGAGGTGCGATCGCTAATTCTCAACCTGTTCTTTTCTCTATTCTGCACTATTGGCTCTATGGTATGTATAGTATAGTTTCGTAAGTTGTGATGGTATCATAAAACAATTATTTGTAATTTTTAACCGCAAATATACGCAGATTAACCAGTATATAAACTTGATACTGTCTGCGTATATTTGCCTGCATCTGCGGTTGTATTATGTTTTATTCCCCGTAGTGGCCGCCGACAACCTTACCCCGAAACACAACATAATTGTAGATGTTGTAAAAAATCATAATCGGGAGCAGAACGCCCATGAACACAATCATAAATACCAGGGCGCTGGGCGAAGCTGCGGCTTGGTAAATCGTGATTTGTGAGGGAATAATGTAGGGAAAAACAATCAATCCCAAGCCGATGAAAGTAAGCAAAAAAATCAGAATCGTCCAGACAAACGGCGTGCGTTCTTCTTTGTTTGCGAGACTTTTCAGCAGTAGCCCCACCAACAGCACTCCCAACAAAGGAATCGTGGCAAACACATAAACTAGCGGTTTATCGAACAACCTGGATCTAGCACTTTCGTAAAAAATCGGAGTGGCGATCGTAATTAAAACTGCTCCGATTAAAGTCGTCACCGCCGCAATTTTAGCCGTGCGATAGTGATTTGTTTGCAGTTCGCCCTCCGTTTTCATAATTAGATAGGTTGAACCGATCAAAACATAGCCTTGAATCAGCGTCAAAGCAACCAAGATCGATCGCCAATCCAGCCAATCCCAAGTAGAACCTACAAAGTGACCAGCTTCATCAACCGCAATGCCTTCGAGCACCGCACCGAGGGCAAATCCTTGAGCTAAAGCTGCTAAAAAACTGCCAGCACCAAAGGCATAATTCCAGAATAACTTGCGATTAGAATGCTCGCGAAATTCAAAGGCTACAGCCCGAAATATCAAACCAAAAAGCATCATGCAAATCGGTATGTACAGCGCTGTCAAAATCGTACCGTAAGCGAGGGGAAATGCGCCAAATAAAGCGCCACCCATTAACACCAGCCAAGTTTCGTTAGCGTCCCAAACGTTACCCAAACTCGTCATTAAAATGCCCCGGCGTTCCTCATCGGAAGCAGTCAGAGACAGGATGCCTACTCCTAAGTCAAAACCGTCTAGCATGACATATAGCAGGAGAAACAAAGCCAAAACAACAAACCAAACTTGTGGGAGAAAATGCTCCAAAGCTTGCATAAAATCTCCTATTGTTGTGCTTCCAAGGGACGTTGATCGGGAATGTGTTCTATGGGTTGACTTTCGATTGCAGGTTCATTGTCTAATCCCGGTACCGGCAGACTTAAATTAGGCCCTTGGCGGATAATTCTGCTGCCAAAATACAAGGCACAAGCAAACAAAAAGCTGTAAATAACGGCAAAGAAACTGAGAGAAGTTAAAACATTGCTGGCGGGGATGTTTGACACCGCGTCAGCAGTGCGAATTTGGCCGTATAAAGCCCACGGTTGTCTGCCGACACAGCGGACAATCCAACCGGATTCTACAGCAATATATCCCAGAGGAGCAGCTAATACCCAAGCGCGCATCAGCCAAGGTTGACTGCTAATATTTTCAGCAGAAAGTTTGCCTCGCATCCACTGAATTATACTGAACAGCATCAGTGCTAAAAAGAAGAACCCAATCCCGGACATGATGCGGAAACAATAATAGATTAAACCCACCATTCTGGGTCTATCTTCTGGTTTCCATTCCTTCAATCCGAGTACGGGTTCGGATAGTTTTTGTTTGAATTCCAAAACGTATCCTAAGCCATTGGGGACGCTAATTTCCCAGTCATTTTTTTGGGCTTTTTCATTAGGCAAAGCTAGCAAAGTCCAATCTGCTGACTCTCCCGCTGCTGAAGTTTCCCACTTAGCTTCGATTGCTGCTAATTTAGTGGGTTGATAGTGATAAACTTGTTCAGCGCTCAAATGTCCGATGTATATCTGCAAAGGTGCAACGGCGATTGCTGTCGCTATGGCAATTTTTAAAGACTTGGAAAAAAAGGCTTGGTTGCGCTTATTGAGAATGTACCAAGCGCTAATTCCCCCAATGACAAACAGCGAAGTTTCTAACGTCGCAAAAAACATATGGAGAATGCTGTTTAATGCGAACGGATTCATAATTGCTTGAAAGTAATCGCTGACAATAAACTTGCCATTGACCATTTCTCCGCCTGCAGGAGTTTGCAGCCAAGAGTTAGCGACTAAAATCCAGACTGTGGATAGGTTAGCGCCGAAGGCTACCATGATTGTAGCGAAATAATGGACGATCGGGTGAACGCGCTCCCAACCAAACAGCATAATGCCTAAAAAGCCGGCTTCTAGCATAAATGCCATGGAAGCTTCAAAGCCTAAAATGCTGCCAAAAAAGTCACCAACCGCTTCCGAAAATGGTGCCCAGTTTGTGCCAAACTGAAATTCCATCGGAATTCCTGAAGCTACTCCAATACCGAAGTTGAGGACGTAGAGTTTAGACCAAAAACGAGCGTGATGGTAGTAGTCGGGATTGCGAGTTTTCAGCCACATTCCTTCAACAATTACCAGATAAATTCCCATTCCCGTAGTCAGAACTGGCCACAGCATATGGAATATGGCGGTTAGCGCAAATTGCATCCGCGATAGCGCCACGGTGTTAGATAAGATATCCATCGTTATATTTTTTGCTCAGTTCAAGAGAGGTTAGCTTGCACAAATTCCATAAGGGACACTGGTTATAATGTAGTGTAAAAATTTGTGACATTTTGTAGAGTGGGCAACTTTTAAGGTTTTATACAGATTTCGGTTGTATTTTTTTGTATGTTAAAATAGGTAGATTAGGATTTGCCCTTGGGTGGGGGCGGGTTTATGAGATTGTGGGTTTGAGGCATTTATTGTTGGTGAACCCGCCCTACAAGATTTATGTTCGGTGAGGGAAAGATTATCTTAGCGAACCGTGACTGTATAAGTCAGTTTAAAGGGTTTAAAGTTAGCTTTATTTTTGGCTGTTCCGCTCAATTCTAGTTCATAAATTCCAGCCTTGGGAAACACGATATCAGCTCCCGGAATCCCTTGATATTTCTCGGCAGATATGGCGGTTAAAAGCGGCTGCATCAGCGGCTTATCCCCCTCTTTACGATTTTTAGGATAAACAGCCAATTTGCAATTACACTGCTCTAGCGGGATAATTTGACCGCCCCTGCGAGTGAGCGCAAACCACACTCTCGCAGGCTGTCCGACGCGGGGATTGTGGTTGGGTTCTAGGTGAAAGGTAGCGGCGACATCTCCCGATACTTCGACTTCGTGCGCCAAAACTAAAATCGAGTTTAACTGCGGCGCATTGGGAATTGTTGCTTCAATTAGCAATCCTAAAAAAACTAACAATCCCAAACTTTTACTTTTGTTTGACAGGCGAAACATAGAAATTCTCCAGTGATAAAACTGACCAAAAGAAGCGCGATCGTACAAACATAACTAACACCACAACCACCGCTAACACCGCTGTCAGCAGTTGATTGTGCAACTTCCATTCAAAACCGCCGAGATAGTGGGAACCGATGAGTGCCGCGTGTACAGCGCACAGCAAGAAAGCTGGAACGCTTAACAGGTGAAACATTCGCCACAGTGGGCCTAAATAATTTTGAATACGATCGCAACTTGTAACCGCCGCCGGCAACATCAACAGCAGCGACAGCATCCCAGCCGCCATTCCCAACTGATGCTGCGGCAACATAAAAGATAGCGCGTCAAAATTCCATTTCAGCGTATGATCCAGCATATGAAACGTGTGGGCGACTGCGAGGAAAAACGCGCCCACACCCAAAGCGCGGCGGTAGCGCAACAGTTGCGGCAAAAACTTGCTAACCGGACGCGCCAACAGTGCTAGCATCAAGCACAGCAGCGCTGCGTGGCCAGTAAAATCAACCATTTCATCGGTTCGCAACAAGGTAAGAATCCCGATCGCCACCGTCACCCAACCAGCCGCACGAAACAGTTGACTGCGCTTGTCCGCGCTCAATCTGCCAGCAAAAAAACCCACTCCCAGCATAGTTGGCAGCGTGCCGAGTCCAAAAGCCAGCATCGTCGCCGCACCCAAAACCGGGTTTCCCGTTTCCGCCGCCTTAATCTGCGCCGCGTAGAGGAAACCGCAGGGGATCAAACCCCAAAGCAAACCCAAAGCAACCGGCACCCACCAGTTTTTTTGTGCCGAAAGCTTGCTCATTGCTTGTCCGACTCGATCGTGCGACAGCGGGTGCAACCGCGGCAATTCCGGCAGCAAGTTCGGTTTAATTTGCACTACTCCGAACCAAATCAGCATCGTGCCCGTCAGAAGTGCGATCGCCCGCCGCAATTCGCTACCCGTACCGGCCAAAAGTCCGCCAGCAATTAACACCGAACCCAGCCCGCCAATTGCAGCACCAACCAAAGCGTAAGCAGTAATTCTCCCCAAATTTAGCAGCAAATGAAAGCGGAAAGCAGCTAATTTATCGTTGCGGGAATTAGAAAGAGAAAACGCCATTGTCAGCGGGCCGCACATCCCGGCGCAGTGACCGAAACTGCCGAGAAATCCCAAAATTGCAATTAGCAGCAGGTCTAGCATCTGGAGTCAGTAGTCAGCAGTCATTAGTTATTAGTTTTTTTACTGCTGATTGATTATTGATGAGTGTTGAATATCATAAATGTAGCCTATCGATTTTGTCAAAAGACAGTCTGTTAATCGATTTTAGATTTTAGATTTTAGATTTTAGATTGACTTGCGCGAGATAAATGCGGGGGCTTGAGGATTTTCTATTTTCGATTTTGGATTGATTCCACGGATAAATCACGTGGCGGGTATCACCTTTGAATTTCGTGGTCAAATTTATCTCAATCAGAGGGGCGGGTTTATTTATCCCCTGAGTTAGTTACAAATATTTCTCGTGAAACCCGCCCCTAATGACTAATGACTAATGACTAATAACTACTTTTGTTCTGGATGGGCCGCCGTCGGCGAAGCTGCACCCATTTGATTAATAGCAGCAATTAGCTGATAAAGCCGCCCAAAATCCCGCTGGTTGAAATGCAAAGTCAGGCGCGGCATATCGAAAGTTTCATCTCCAATTTCCGGCGGCAAAGCTTGACTTTTTTCAATTTTTCCGGTGACAACAATATCGCTAAAATCAGTATTTATCCGATCGACATTCTCATCAGAAAGCTGTGTCTTCAAGCGAATTACCAGTTTTTCGCGCACGTAGCGGCAGGAGTGATAAACCAGATAAAAACTACCGATCGCCTCGCAAGCGACATTTATATCGTCAGTAATCGTATACAGGCTGCGATCGTCGGCTGAAATCAAACCCCGGCCGCGCAATTGTTTTTGTACAAAATAATTCCAATCGTGCCAATAATCTCCTCCCGGTCGATCGATCAATACCACAGGAGCCGGTCCGAACTTGCCAGTTTGAGTCAAAGTCAGACACTCAAAAGCCTCGTCCAGAGTGCCAAAACCGCCCGGAAACAGAGCTAAAGCATCGCTCTCCCGGAGAAAAAATAACTTACGAGTGAAAAAATATTTAAAATTGAGCAATTTGGGATCGCCGGCAATGAAAGGATTAGAACTCTGCTCGAAAGGCAACTGAATGTTCAGCCCAAAAGAACGTTCAGCAGTCGCCCCCTGGTTCCCCGCCTGCATAATTCCTCCGCCGCCGCCAGTAATCACCATAAACCCCTGCTGGGCGATCGCCCGCGCAAAATCTCTGGCCATCAAATATTCTGCCGATTGCGGTGACACCCTCGCCGAACCAAAAATCACAATTTTGCGAACGTGTCGGTAAGGATAAAACATCTCAAAAGCGCTCTCCATATCTCGGAGCGACGCCGCAATAATTTTCCAGTCTAGGCGATCGAGATCCTCTCCGGCCATTTGCACTATAGTAGAGAGCGATCGTTCGATCCACTCAGAGTGCTTCAACATTGGCAAGCGATCGAGCAAATCGATCAATTCAGCTTGGAGGGACTCAAAACCTTGACCAGACCCAGAACGAATCATGAATTTTTCCGAAACGGTAACAAATTGTCGCTACTAAAAATTAAGGGGCAAGCCAAAGTTAGAAGTCAATAGCCACCAGCAAATTGCCCTGCTGACCACTAATAACTTTTCCCGTAGCTTTGCCCCGGTTCTGAAGCGAGTTAGCTTTCGCGGCCCACAAAGAACAGCGCGAAACCGCTCGCAATTCAGTTAAATGTACTTTTCCAGAGTGTTGGCTAGAGTAGTTTTCGGAACTGCCCCTACCACCATATCCACCCGTTGACCCCCCTTAAATATCATCAGCGTCGGAATGCTGCGGATACCGTATTGGCTGGCCACGTTAGGATTCTCGTCGGTATTAACTTTTACTACCTTGACCTGCCCTTCATATTGCTGGGCAATTTCGTCTACGACGGGTGCCACCATCCGACAGGGCCCGCACCAGGGAGCCCAAAAATCCACTAGAACTGGAACTTCGCTATCGAGCACTTCCTGCTTAAAGGTAGAGTCGGTTACTTGCGCGGCTGCTGACATCCCTAGCCATCCTTGTAAATACTATTTCTCGGATAACAAGTCTAGCAAAAAATGTAACCACTTGCGTCAATCGATTTTAGATTTTAGATTTTAGATTTTAGATTTTAGATTTTAGATTTTAGAATTGAAGCATTGACCCCACGGATAAATTCGGGGGGCAAGTTTCCTCGGATACAGGTTTTTTATTTCTGGGTCCTGAGTCTGCTTTCGGTCAACGATTTTAAGAGAAGGCTTCTGAACGAAGAAGGAAGAGGGAAGACGGTATAAGGAAGAAGGCACAAGGTTTCTGAGGATCACGAATTAAATAACTTACAATTTTAATTGTTATTGTGGGATGGGCCTAAGAGCCCGTCTTTTTTGGACGGGCTCTTAGGCCCATCCCACTTTCAAGAGTGGAAGTTATTTAATTCTCATTCCTGAAGGAACAAGGCACTGATGTTTCCCAAGGCACTGATGTTTCCCAAGGCAGAATGCACTTATGTAGAAAAAAAATTCTCCCACCCCCAGACTCTCCCACTCTCCCCCTCTCCCCCTCTCCGGAGGTAAAAGCCTCAGTTGTGTATCTAGTAAGCAAGAGCCAAGATTTCCGGCAAAAAAGGAACCGCCCGAACAGTAGTCCGGGCGGAGTGTGGTGTGAGGAGTGAACGGAAACATGCGTCTCCGCTTCTTCTATTGTGACATCTCCTTCTCGATAATTCCACAATAATTCTGTAAATTTCGAGACTGTGGAACAAATTTTGTCAAGGTATGCTGGTATTCGATCGGTAAATCTACTTACCCATGCCCAACTGCTGAGCTTTTTGATAGACTTTACCCTCAGTCAGCAGAGAAGGAGCAATTACCACTTCCACTTGCTGCATCTCCTTAATGTCCTTAGCACCCAAGGTACCCATGCTAGTTTTCAGAGCTCCGAGCAAGTTGTGCGTACCGTCATCTAGCACCGCAGGCCCCCGCAAAATTTGCTCCACAGTACCCGTAGTCCCCACGCGAATGCGAGTGCCGCGCGGTAAAACCGGGCTGGGAGTCGCCATCCCCCAGTGAAAGCCGCGGCCAGGAGCTTCGGCGGCCCTGGCAAAAGGCGAACCAATCATCACTGCATCGGCACCGCAGGCAATGCACTTGCAGATATCGCCGCCGGTAATTAAACCGCCGTCAGCAATCACCGACACATATTTGCCAGTTTCGCGATAGTAGTCGTCCCGCGCGGCGGCGCAGTCTGCTACCGCTGTGGCTTGGGGCACGCCGACACCCAATACGCCCCTAGATGTGCAAGCAGCCCCCGGCCCAATGCCCACGAGAATGCCCGCAGCGCCAGTTTTCATTAAATTCAGGGCGACTTCATAGGTCACGCAGTTGCCCAAAATTACTGGGATCGGCATCTCTTGACAGAATTGAGTTAAGTCTAGAGGCGTGATCGCTTCAGGGGAAAGGAAAGCTGTCGAGACTACTGTTGCTTGCACAAAAAATATATCGGCTCCAGATTCAGCAACCGTCCGGCCGTATTTGCTCGCGCCGGCTGGTGTACCGCTGACGGCGGCAATCCCTCCTCCTGCTTTAATTTCTTTAATTCTCAGGTCGATTAATTCTGGCTTGATGGGTTCGGCATAGAGTTGCTGCATCAGAGAAACAAATTCGTGGTTCCCCACACTGGCGATGCGCTCTAATATTGGCTGGGGGTCGGCATAGCGGGTTTGAATTCCTTCTAGGTTGAGAACGCCCATTGCTCCTAATTCTGACAGCAAAATGGCCATGCGGACATCGACTACTCCATCCATGGCGCTGGCGATGATCGGGATTTCTCGATCGATCCCGCCAATCTGCCACTTGGTATCTGCCAAACTCGGATCGAGGGTGCGCTGTCCGGGTACAAGCGCAATTTCATCTATGCCGTAAGCTCGGCGAGCGCTTTTGCCCCGCCCAATTTCAATATTCACGCTGTTTCACTTCCACAATGTATTTAAATTAGACTAACAAAAAGTTAGCCCGCCCGAGTTTAGCTATCGCACGGCTGTCTTTAAAAAAAGCTCGGCACTGATTCTGATTGTATTCTGATTATATGAAATCGAAGGGGATACTTTTCCTCAGCAACGGACACGGGGAAGACGCGATTAACTGTCAAATTATCAAAGCTTTGAGAGGATCTGGCGCGGATGTTGATGTTTCGGCGATGCCGGTTGTCGGTGACGGGGCTGCTTACCGCCGATCGACCGTGCCAATTATTGGGCCCACCAGTCAAATGCCGTCTGGGGGAGTTTTTTACATGAATCCCCTGTTTTTCCTCAAAGATATTGGGGCGGGGCTGATTGCTTTGACTTGGCAGCAATTGCAAGCTGTTTGGACGCATTCGCGCCACTGCGATTTGGTGGTGGCGACTGGGGATATTGTCGCCGGGGCGATCGCCCATGCCAGCAACCGCCCCGATATAATTTTTCTATCGGCTCATTCTAGTTATTACGAGGGGCGAGTCAATTTGGGTTTAATCTTGTGGCAGTTGCTTTGCTCAGAGAAATGTCTGGCGGTTTTTACTAGAGATGCTTTGACTGCTGCTGACTTAAACCAACAGGGTTTAAAGAAAGCTCAGTTTGTTGGCAATCCTGTCATGGACAACCTCAATTCTACGGGCAAAGATTTGCAGTTAATACCCGGAGTTCGGACGATCGCCCTTCTCCCCGGTTCTCGCCTCCCGGAAGCCACCGACAACCTCGTTTTGCTGCTGGAACTGGTTAAAGAAATTGCTAGTAACTCTACTTTACCGGTGCAGTTTCGGGCTGCTTTAGTTCCAGCTTTGATGCCTGAATTAGATGATATTGCGGCGCTATCCGCATGGCAAATGCGATCGGGCAAGCTCATGTTTCCAGCAATCAAACGGTCTTTTTATGAACAAAACTTAGTCGAAGTGATGTGTTCAGCCGATGCTTTTGCCGATATTTTGCAGCAGTCGAGTTTAGTAATTGGGATGACGGGAACTGCTGTCGAACAAGCTGTGGGCTTGGGAAAACCTGTAATTGCAGTACCGGGAAACGGCCCTGCCTTTACCTATAGATTTGCGGAGGCTCAAAATCGGCTTTTAGGTGATTCGGTGCAGGTTATTGGCACACAACCAGCAAATTCTGATATTCTCAAGGAAGCTGCTTTGGCAGTCGATCGCACTTTACAAGATGATAAATATTTAGCCAGTTGCATTCAAAATGGTTTAGAGAGAATGGGGCGATCGGGCGGCAGCATAAAAATTGCTAATTATGTGGCAAACTATCTTCGCTATGGATTGTAGTAGGGTGCGTCAATCGATTTTAGATTTTAGATTTTAGATTTTAGATTGAAGCATTGACCCAGCCCAAAAACGGATACGCTGCCACGTACAGGAGTCGTGGAAAGATAAAAATTTTCGACCCTAGTTCAAGCTCCCAGATTTATCTGTGGGGTAAATCGAGAATCTAAAATCTAAAATCGAAAATCTAAAATCGACTGACCCCAGGGATAAATTCGGGGGGCAAGTTTCATCGGATACAGGTTTTTTATTTCTGGGTTCTGAGTCTGCTTTCGGAATGAATCCGGGGGCTTGTATCCTGGATGCTTTCGGTCAGGTTTAAAATTTTCAAGCGCCACGAAAAGTCTAATTCTGACGCACTATTTATTTCCTGGTGCGTCAGTACGAGAGTGTTGATTTGTCGCAAAAATAATTGTGGCTGACGCACCCTACTGCTATTTCAACAACTCAGAAACAGTTTTAAATTCGTAACCTTTCGACTGCAAATCCTTGACAATCATCTCAGTTGCTGCTACGGTTTTCGAGCGATCGCCCCCGCCGTCGTGCATCACCACAATCGAACCAGATCGCACATTGTCAATCACCCGATTTGCGATATCTTCCGCCGTGAGTGTTTTTTCATAATCGTGGGAATCCACATCCCACATAATCAGTTTTTTGTGCATTTGGGATAGCAAATAAGACAAAACTACAAATCGCCGACCCCAAGGTGGCCGAAAACTAATACTGTCTTGCTTAACCCCAACTTCCTGCAAAAGTTTGTCGGTTTTTTCAATCTCAGACAGCAAAAATTCCTGGGGTTTAAACATCATGTCTTTGTGAGAGTAGGAATGGTTTGCCAACTCATCTCCCCTCGCGACAATCATTTTCACGATTTCTGGATGTTTCTCAATATTGCGGCCGATTTCAAAAAAAGTTGCTTTAACTTGATAGCGGTCTAAGATATCTAAAAGCTGATTTGTATATGGAGGATATGGCCCGTCATCGTAGGTGAGGGCAACAACTTTCACGTCGGTATCGGCGCGGTTGATGCCGAAATAATTATGAAATTTAGTAACTTTAATCAACAGCGATACTGCGAAAAATAATGCTATTGTGAAAAGCAGAAAGTTTTGTAAATTTTTACCGATTCGCATAGCTGCACGCACTCGATCGAGAATGAAATTGGATTGTTGTCAGATTATCACAATTTGCGGCGGATGGCATTAATATCGATCGCGCTTGTCCCGTCTGCAAAAAAATGTCAGCACTACTGCCGACGGAGATTCCTTGTTGAGTTTCTACGCTAAAATATCAAAGCAAACAGAGGTGAGAAGAGCGATCGCGCCTGTGAAGAGATTTGAAGAGATATCCACCTAAATGGCAGCGCAATCGCAAATTCCGACACTTTAAGCCATACCCTCCAGCAGCAAGGTAATCTTGTCAATTCCCACCACCTAAACGAGTTTCGCCAGTGTAAAAATTATGCCTCGTTAGCGAAGCCCTCGAAGAGGATCGCACCCAATCAAGCCACCAACTGCTTTAAAAGCGAAAGAAGCCACATTTGTCAGACGGAATTTCTTCTACGATCGCTTTTTCCAAATAGCCGAAAATCATGATTTTGGGTTCATAATACCAAGTTTGGCGGAACTTGGAGATGCGAGCAACTTATAGCTCGACTCGCTAACTCCTTACTTCCCCACTACGCTTCAACTATCAGAGTAATGTTCTCAAGTCTCACGACGCGAACAATTTCACCGGGTTGCAAAGTTATTTCTCGAACGCATTTGGCAGGCCACCAACTGCTTTGAAATCGCACACTGCCGGACTGATTGGGTTTAATTTCTTCTTCAACGATCGCTCTTTCTAAATGGCTGACAGTCATGATTACTTTCTCCCGATTGTAGATTTGCCTTAACTTTCAGCATTGATCGCAAACGACGCTGCAACGATCAAAGTAATATTTTCAATCCCCACGACGCGAACCACCTCACCGGGTTCAAAAGTCATGTCTCGATCGCACTTCGCCGGCCACCAACTGTTTTGGAAACGAACCCGGCCGCATTCTTGAGGGCGAATTTGTTCATCTACGATCGCTGTTTCAACATCGTTAATAGACATCGCTGCTTGCTCCCAAATATAAACTCGACTCGATCGGTGTGTAAGTTAGAAGCTTGTCTGTCAACTTCCCCTGCACACTCAACAGTATCCCCGGCCAACCTCGGCCGTGTCAGTCGGTAAAAGTCTATACAAGTCCACTGTTTGAGCGTGTAAGCGAGTCGGAAAAAGTCTGTTAAAGTTGTGTCATATTGGTAACGCTAAACCTGGTGACTCAATGGAAGCCGATCGTGCACTGGATTTTACCAACTCGTTACTTGTGGCTCGAAACCTGAAAACTCTCGACAACCTTGACAGCGCGATATTTCGCGAAGCTTGGATGGGAGTGCAAGGCAGGACGTACCAACAGGTTGCAGATAGTGAAGGGTATGGAGTAGGGACTGTTAAGGATGCTGCCTCTAATTTGTGGAAGCGGCTTTCAGCGCTGTTTGGAGAAGGAGAAAAAGTCAAAAGAGACAACCTTCAGGCGGTTGTAGAGCGCTATTGGCGTAGCTACTCGAAAGTAGAACCGCAGTCGGGACAAACTGTTCCGGCACAAGTATCTCTCGGACTTGATGCGGATTTGGAAATCGAAAACCCGAATTTTTTGGGCCGGTTCGGGGCGATCGAAGATCTCAATACTCTTGTCGATCAAGGTGCAAAAGTGATTGTCATCCAAAGTGCCGGCGGTATCGGCAAAACGACTTTGGCCAGACAGTATCTCAAATCTCAAGGGTTCGATCGAGTAATTGAACTGTTGATGGCAAAAGAGACAGAGAATATCACAGCTTTGGAAAGCGCGATCGAAGAATGGCTCAAGCAAGACTTTCAGGAAGAACCAGGGCCAGACTTTGGCGTCACCCTGGGGCGACTGAAGCGGCAGCTTCAGACTCACAAAGTCGGCGTATTGATTGACAATTTGGAAGCCGCACTCGACGGACAAGGTAAGTTTATTGAACCCCATCGGCTTTACGTGGAACTGTTGCGAGTTTTGGCTGACGCAGCGGTGCAGTCAGTAACGCTGATTACCAGTCGCGATCGACTGTGCGATTCTGATGTCACCGTCGAACACTACCTGCTTCCAGGATTGGAAGTTGAAGTTTGGCGGCAGTTTTTTAGCGCCCGCAATATCAATATAGATGATGTCGCCCTCAAGGAAATGCACAAAGTTTACGGCGGTAATGCCAAAGCAATGGGCATTATTTGCGGCACGATCCGAGAAGATTTTGACGGAGATATGGCAGCTTACTGGCTAGAAAACAGCGAAGATCCCCTCCTTGAAACAGACTTAAAAAATTTAGTTACCAGTCAATTCAACCGCCTGCAAGAACTCGATGCCGAAGCCTATCAACTCCTGTGTCGCTTGGGCTGTTACCGCTATCAAGACGTGCCGACAGTCCCTACTGACGGACTTTTGTGTTTGCTGTGGGACGTGCCCGAAGCCGGACGCCGACAAATCATTAAATCGCTGTTGCACCGATCGCTAGTTGAGTCTCAGAAGGGCGAATACTGGCTGCATCCAGCAATTCGGGAAGAAGCGGTTGATCGGCTATCGCCCGGAGACTGGGAGACTGCCAATCGCAAAGCCGCCGAGTTCTGGACAGAGAGTGTTGACAATATTGAGACTGTAGAAGATGCGCTGAAAGCTTTTGAAGCTTACTATCATTATGTGGCAATTAGCTGTTTCGAGCAGGCCGCTAGCGTCATCCTCAAAAAAATCAATATCCAGTTTGCCAAAGATTACAAGCTCGGTAGAGCACTATACAAATTAGGTTTCTTGCACCCCATAATTTCAGCCACTACTCGCATCGTCAACAATGTGACTTCTGATTACTATTTGAGTGGCTTATACAGTATTTTAGGCATTTGCTACCGGATTTTAGGCGAAATAAATCAAGCCATAGAATGCCATCAAATATCAGAAATAAAAGCAACTAAATCTTTGCAAATTATAGCGAAAAGCAGCGAGCCTGAAAACGGCAAACAAGCTAATCTGGAATTCTGGAAAGTTAACGCTGCAATTAATATAGGTTTTTGTCAAATAGAAATGGGCGAATTAGAATCTGCTATGGAGATATTTGTCAAGCTGAAAACTTCGCGGGACGAAATCGGGATTAATAGCTATTCAATCAATGTCGGCTTAGCTTTCCTCAACTCCTGTGTGGGAGCAAAAAAAGAGGCGGAAGAACTCGCCGAAAAACTTTATGCCGAGCGGGAAAACAGTCAGTTGGTGGGTACTGGATACAAGTTAGTTTTTCTCGCCGCCACCTATCAAAACCTGGGAGAGACAGAGAAAGCTTTGAGCTTGTACCGCCAAGCGATCGCCCAAGCCGACCAAAACCTGTACAGCACCATCAAAGCCAAGGCTCTCAGCGGTATAGCAGCACTGTACCGAGAACAGGGAGAATTTGACCAAGCCCTGCAGCACCATACAGAAGCAATAGAAATACTCGATCGAACCAGCGCTAAATTAGACCGAGCCGAAGCTTGCTATCAACTAGCACTAACAGAACAAAAACTTGGTAACATCGAGAAAAGTCAAGAAAATTTTGAGTGCGCCATTCAACTGTTCAGCGAAATGGACGCCAGCAAACAAGTAGAAAAAGTACAGTTAGCCGCAACAAAAAAAACAGAAAAAATAGCTAATTAATCGAGCAAAAAATCATAAAATAGATACAATAAATGAAAGAACAACCATAAACTTTGTAGATATGAAACTAAAACGATTGGGACACGTAGCCGTCTGCGTGCAAGACATAGAGAAGTCTGCTGAATTCTACCGCAACTTGGGTATGGAGTTAGTTTGGAAAGATGCAGACTGGGCTTATTTGAAAGCAGGAGAGGACGGACTGGCGCTGTTGAGTCCGAGTTACGACCAAGCAGGGCCGCATTTTGGGTTTGTATTTGACGATCGTACCGAAATGGAATCCGCCTACGAACAACTCAAAGCCGATGGTGTTTCCGTCACCCACATCCACGAACACCGCGACGGTACTGCATCTTTTTACGGCAGAGATCCAGATGGGAACGGTTTTGAATACCTTTACGAACCGGCCTGACGATTCTAGGGCTTACGAATCAAAACCCAAAAAACCGGGTTTTTAGCGGTTTCTGCAAGTTGCAGTGCGTCTTCTCGACAAAAACCCGGTTTCTGACCACGTGCGCGAACTAAATTAAGTAAGCGCCCAGAAAAAAATAGAATACACCAGATACCCGGTTGGGCGTTCCTTCTTCCGTTCCCGGAACATCCCTACAACTCCCCGAATAATCTGAGGTACTAACACCGAGGCTTCTCAAGTAAGGTGCAGGCTGTGAATCCGAAATATATCCACAACTTCCGAAAATCGGCTCGATAATCTAAAATCTAAAATCTAAAATCTAAAATCCTCATGTTGCAGAGAATACAAGTCAGAAACCGCTGGAAATCAATCTTCAAACCCTGGGAAGAAGCAGACCCTTGGCTGTTTGGCGCTTGCATCGCCCTCACCATCTTCGGGGGAGTCATGATCCGCAGCGTCGAAATCAACCAGGGGCTGATCGACTGGTGGCGACACTGGGTAACTGGGGCAGTCGGTTTGTTCCTCGCCATCATCATTTCCCGCTGTCGCTACCAAATACTGCTTGAGTGGAAATGGCTGATTTACATATTAATCAATTTGTCCCTGATCGCAGTGCGGTTTATCGGTACTACCGGGCTCGGTGCCCAGCGGTGGATCAACATCGGCGGCTTCTACCTGCAACCCTCAGAATTTGCCAAAGTAGGCATGATTGTCACTTTAGCAGCTCTCCTGCACGACAAGGCTGTCCCCACGGTGGGTAATATGTTGAGGATGCTGGCGATTATGGCTGTACCCTGGGGATTGATCTTTGCCGAACCAAATTTAGGTACTTCCTTAGTCTTCGGCGCAATCACAATGGGGATGTTTTACTGGGGTAATGTCAATCCCGGCTGGCTAATATTGCTATTCTCTCCTCTCATCTCAGTTCTCTTCAATAACCTGTCTACACCGATTTGGATAGCCTGGGTAGTTGTTGCGGGTATTATTGCTTGGCGAACCCTGCCTTGGCCTTGGTTAGGCACTTTCGGTGCTGTGTTGGTGAACGTTGTTTCTGGACACCTCGGACATATTTTTTGGAATGTGCTCAAGGATTATCAAAAAATGCGTCTGACAGGGTTTTTAAACCCCGAGAAAGACCCTTTAGGCAGCGGATATCACTTGATTCAATCTCGGATTGCTATTGGCGCTGGGGAACTGAAGGGCCGGGGTTTGTTTCAGGGAACGCAAACTCAGCTTAACTTTATTCCCGAACAGCATACGGACTTTATCTTTTCAGCTATTGGCGAAGAATTGGGTTTTATTGGCTGTATTAGCGTGTTGTTGGTATTCTGGATAATTTGTTTCCGGTTGGTGACGATCGCTCAAACTGCTAACGATAATTTTGGTTCTTTGCTGGCAATCGGCGTACTGTCAATGTTGATTTTTCAGGTATTCGTCAATATTGGGATGAACATTGGCTTGGCTCCGGTTACGGGCATTCCGCTGCCTTTCCTAAGTTACGGGAATGCGTCGCTGCTGAGTAATTTTCTCGCCCTGGGGCTGGTGGAGGCGGTGGCCAGCCAACGACAGCGCAAGAAGCGTTGGAATTAGGTCATTGGTAATGGCTAATGAGTTTTGGGAATGCGATCGCCCTTTTGATTTCTTTCGAGAAATTCTGCGGGCGATCGCATTTTTTTTTGATCTGCCAAGGCGCATCTAAATTTTACGCTTCCTGAGCGGAGCCTTGATGAGTGTCAAGTTTGATACAATTATTGTCTGGCGCGCGCGGCGAGAACCCGCCCAACAATAAAATTTAGAGTCCTAACAGCTTAAGTAGATCAACTTAATTAAACCACTCCTGACGCAAAAAATAAATGGTTTTATGCGCTATGGGTAAGCCACTATCTGTGCAGTGGACGCCCTCATGAGGACGTTATCAATGCCTGAAACCATTGCTATTATTACATCTTTTTTT
Source organism: Microcoleus sp. S36b_A4 (assembly GCF_036700645.1). NCBI lineage: Bacteria > Bacillati > Cyanobacteriota > Cyanophyceae > Oscillatoriales > Microcoleaceae > Microcoleus > Microcoleus sp. S36b_A4. Next base: position 61,022 of record NZ_JAUBPI010000028.1, read on the forward strand.
CTTCTTCCTTCTTCCTTCTTCCTTCTTCCTTCTTCCTTCTTTCTGACATCCGTTACATCCGTTACATCCCGTACATTACTCGTTGCCGAACTTCCTTCGCCTCTGATTACTCGTTCATATTCTTGTACGTAGCAACAGCCGAAGGCGAACTCCGGTTTAAATAACGGAAGATCCAATACTTAAATACCGTATCCAAAATCACTGGAAAAGTTGCAATGAACAAAAATATGAACTGCCTATTTTCTGGCAGTCCCAAATGCCTCGATAAACCTTCGAGAATTACTTCCCAACCGTGAGGCGAGTGAAATCCGACAAACACATCTGTAAACAAAATAATTACGAAAGCTTTTGCACTGTCGCTGAGACCGTAAATCACATCGTCCATGAAAGACTTTAAAATCTCAATCTCTTTCTTGTTAGTGACGATAATCGAAGCGAAGGCAATCAAGGAAATCAAATCAGCAAAAATATTTTTAATAGCTCCCCCACTTTCAGCGCGGTATTCCTCCGCTATTTCAACTGCTTTTTCGGCAATCTTATTTTCCGTTTCCTCTAAAGAAAGCGAGGGAGCCGTGCCTATTAACCTTTCAAATTTGAGGCGCTGCTCAAATCTCTCCAGTTCTTGGAATGCTTCTTCTTCCAGGTTAACATTTATGAAAAGTGAAGCATTTTCTTGACCTCTCAAATGATCAACGATCGGACCGACTAGAAAGTTTTTTGAAATTTGATTTGTCAACAGCGGAACCAAAATCAAAAGCAAAATAAATCTGAGAGAAATAATTGTTTTGACTTTGGAATTGCGAAAATTCTTGACTACTTCTTTTTCAGCTCCCGGGTCTAAATCTTTAGTGATTCGATTCAAAGTCCCCAAAAGCGATCGCGGTAATAAATTGACTTCTTCATAGTTAGTGTCAACCTCACCATCGTGAATTTGAACAGAATTAGCTGAACCTTTATTTTTGGGGTCAGGTGGAGAACTGCTATTTGTAGATTTTGCCTGCACATTTACCGAACTGACAACCGGAACAATTGCCGTTGATCTACTATTATTAATATACTTGTCGATGACTCCATCAATAAACTCTAGCTTCTCAAATATAAGGGAGGCTCTATCTTTATTGTTGAGATGTAATCCGTGCTGGTAATAATCAGCGCTGCGCCCCGTTCTGGGTTTAGCCCCCACTCGCTCCGGCAGTTCTAAAAAAGAACGGCTAGCATTAAACTCAACCATTCGGGTTTGGATGACCTTGAGGTATTTTTCCAGTTCGGATTTAAAGTAAGACAGTGTGCTTTGTCCGTAATCTCGCGATCGCTCAGAGATTCCTTGGCCGCCAAAATGCTCGTCTTCGATCGCCTTAATTGCTAACGCAGCATCGTAGGCCTGTTCTAGAGCCCTCTCAGGGGTTTCTCGATACCATTGGTGAAGGCTGTAGAGATATTTTACAATCCTGTTCCACGGAGAAGTATTCATAGCTAAAGCTGGTTAGTTGGCTGTAGACATTAGTGATTAAAGTATTCACGGTATGGTAACAAATTTACATAAATTGAGAACGGCCACCGAAGATTCAATTTGGATTGTAGGATCTGCCCGAAGCGGCAAAACCACTCGTTTAGTCGAGCAGTTCTGCATTTGGAGCAAAACTGTCAAGCCTCTTCCTGCAACAGTTTCAGGGCGATCGAGTTCCGGGCGGCGGCGGGCTGGACAAACTGCCCCAGCAATTTTAGTCTTAGCAGCTAACGGAGACAACCGGCTAGAATTGGCCGATCGCATCGCCGTCGCTACCGAAGGAAAATATACCTTTCACTCGACAACGCCCTTCGGTTTTTTTGAGCAGGAGGCATTGTTATTTTGGCCCCTGCTAGTTCAGTCGCTGGATTTGAGGGCTCAATTTCCCTTGCGACTGCAACCTGAAACAGAACTGGAACTTGCCGCGAGACTCTGGCGTCGCGAATTAGACGAAGGGATTTTGCAAAAAACAGGGGTAAGTCCAAACCGAATGGTGCGTCGAACACTAGACTTATTACAACTTGCTGCTGTCAGCGGTACACCGAGAGAAGAGATTCCTAGCATTCTGGAACAGGGATTTGCTGGTGACGGTGGCTCGATCAACCTGTGGACTAGCATGGGAGAGTTGCTGGAAAGGTGGCGGGAATGGTGCTTGACGCGGGGGCTCCTGACTTACGGGATTGTTTGCGAACTCTACTGGCGCTATTTGTTGCCGGATGTTAGTTACCAGAAGCATTTGGCCTCTAGATACCAAGCTGTGATCGCAGACGATGTTGACGATTATCCGGCGATAAGTCGCCATTTGTTCGATCGAATGCTCGACCAAGGTGCAGTGGGGGCTTTCTCCTACAATCAGGATGGAGGAGTGCGTTTGGGCTTGGGGGCTGACACGGAATACCTAGCCCGACTCGAAAGCCGCTGTCAAAGCGTGGAAAATTTGGACGCAACAGCAGGTTTAGCCCCAGAGATTGGAGATTTAGCGGTAAGTTTAGCAGTTAATTCTGAGGGTTTTTATCCTTTAGGCTTGAGTTTGCCCGGTAAAGTTCGATCGCTCCAAACCACTTCCCGGGCTCAACTGCTGCGAGAAACCGCCGAAATCATCGTGGATGCGGTGAAGTCACAAGCCGTGGAACCGCAGGAAATCGCCGTAATTGCCCCTGGGATGGATGCGATCGCCCGTTACAGTTTAACGGAAATTCTGGCGCGAGATGGTATCGCCGCCGTATCTCTCAACGATCAGCGTCCCCTCTCGACTACCCCAGAGATTCGAGCTTTACTCACTTTGTTAGCCTTAGTTTATCCGGGACTCGGCCGTTTAGTCGATCGAGACGGCACAGCCGAAATGCTGGTAGTGTTGGGCAGCCAGAAACACCGTTCATTGGAAACAGAAGATTCCAACTCGATGTTCAATCTAACATCTCAAATTCACCATCAAAAATCGATCGACCAAGTGAGAGCAGGTTTAATCGCCGATCACTGTTTTTGTCCAGATATCGATCGACCTCAACTGCTGCCAATTACAGCTTTTCCCCGGTGGGACAGACTGGGACACCGAGCAGCCAGGGCCTACGAGCACATTGTCGAGTGGATCGAACAACAGCGATCGCAACAGCAGGAGCGGCTGTTGCCGAGCCCAATTGCCCTGCTCGATCGAGCCATCCAGAAATTTCTCATGAACGACAGATACCTCCCCTACGATCGGCTAGCAGCCCTGCGAGAGTTAATGGAAACCGCCACCCACTACTGGGAAATCAACGGGCGAATGCAGCGCGTAGAACCAACAAATGGCGGCGACTCAGAAACGATCGCCCGGTTCATCCAGTTGTTGCGCCAAGGAACAGTCACCGCCAACCCCTTTCCAGTGCGTCCAGAAGGCCCAGCAGCTAGAGCCGTCACCCTCGCCAACATCTTCCAATACCGCAGCAGCCGCCGCGCCCACAAATGGCACTTTTGGCTGGATGCAGGCTCGCCCCTGTGGCTGAGCGGCGGTGCGGCGACATTGTTTGGCGCTCCCTTATTTTTGCGATCGCAACAGGGGCGTCCCTGGGAAACCGAAGAGGAAACGGCGGCCGACCAACAGCGACTGCGGCGAATTCTGCTAGATTTGTTAAGTCGCTGTTCCCTGCTTTACCTTTGCCACAGCGAACTATCCGTCAGTGGACAAGAACAAACCGGGCCGCTTCTGCCCCTAATTAACAGCTCTGTTTCTTGTCAGCAGTCAGCATAACCTTCGCTTCTGCAGGCAAAAGGCAAATCTGTATTCAGCATTCGACATTCGGAAAGAAAAAATTATGACGGCGAAAATTTTTATTTTTTCTGATTCTGGATAAATACACCGGGCTCACTCCAAGCGCGACTTCTAGGTTCTCTCGAACTGGCGCGATATTAAAGTATACCCAACATAGGCATCAAAACGTGCAATCATTAATATTTTGAGATCAAAAGATGCCCGGCTTAAAAAATATCTATAGCCGTGGCAGTTTTGATTTAGTATGTTAGAAATGATGGGGTTATTAATCAATTTTAAGCCAGATTGGTGGCAACAAACTGATACTAATCAGTTCTTAAAGTAAATCGGGATCGTCGTTTAAAGGAGCCAAAATAATGCCAAGTGCAGTGCCATTAGTAATTATACCACCTCCAACACCAGAACCAGAGACGCCAGAACCAGAGACGCCAGAACCAGAGACGCCAGAACCAGAGACGCCAACACCAACTCCGACTCCGACTCCAACACCTCCAACACCTCCCTCCGGGGACGACACAATTGGCGACATAGACGACACAGGGGGCGGAGGCCAAGGTACCTCGCCCGGAATCATCGGCGGCGTAGTCCGCGGCACAGAAAGCAACGACTCCTTAGCTGGCAGTCCCGGCCCAGACGTGATTTCCGGGCTGCAAGGCAACGACACCTTGCAAGGAGTCGGAGGCGACGATTTACTATTTGGCAACGACGATGACGACGTGCTGTTCGGCAATGAGGGCAACGACGTTCTTGATGGCGGTTCAGGACTCGATACCCTGTACGGAGGCAAAGATAACGACTCCCTCGATGGGGGAAATAACCCTGACCTGCTTTATGGCAATGACGCCAACGACACGGTAATCGGAGGCGAAGGCAGAGACACGGCTTACGGCGGCAAAGGCAGCGACAGCTTGCGTGGCGGTTCTGGCGACGATAGCTTTTTGGGCGATCGAGGCGACGACATTCTGTGGGGCGACCAAGGCAACGACTCGCTCTTCGGTGGTGACGGCGAAGACTTGCTATTTGGCAACGAAGGAGGCGACTGGCTCTACGGAAACGCCGGCGGGGACACAATTTTTGCCGGCGACGGCGATGACATAGTATTCGGCGGTGACGGCGACGACATCGTGGACGCCGGTGCTGGCAACGACGTTATTTGGGGCGAAGCAGGCAAAGACGTAGTGGCAGGAGGCGAAGGCAGAGATGTCTTCGTCATCGGTGCATTCAGTTCCCCCAGCGGCAGCAGCGACGGCACTAACGCGGCATTTATCACCACAGGCGGCCCCGATCTCGCTGATGCCGACATTTTCACAGACTTTCGCCAAGGCGAAGATTTAATCGGGTTAAGTGGCGACCTCAAGTTTGAAGATTTGGTAATCTTCCAAAGCACCGAGACCAAAGCCGGCAGTACGATTATTCGCAACGGCGTCAGCGGCGACTTTTTAGCAGTATTGCCCGGAGTAGACAGCAGAACCCTAGGGCGAAGCTCATTTGTAATTGCCCCCACAGTTCCCGGCAGCGCAACTCCGCTTCCCCTACCGACACCGACAACCAGTCCGACACCGACAACCAGTCCGACACCGACAACCAGTCCGACACCGACAACCAGTCCGACACCAGACGAGCCGGTGCCGACGTTCCCGACGCCGAATTTGCCGACGCCGACAGGAAGTCCGACGCCGACAGGAAGTCCGACGCCGACGTTCCCGACGCCCATCTTTAACCAACCTCCAAGAGCAGTTAACGACAACTTCACCACGGTTGCGGGTCAAGAACTCAGTTTCAACGTTCTGTTGAACGACACTGACCAGGAACAAAGCGCTCTGACTGTCACGACTTTTGCTCCAGCAAGCAAAGGAAGCCTGGTTCCCGTGGGCGGCGGCGTATTCAAATACACCCCGAATCCGGGCTTCTCGGGTACTGACAGCTTCAGCTACTCGATCTCAGACGGCAGCGGCGGCACAAGTAAGGCGGTAGTAACCATCAACGTCAGTAGCCCCCCGCAGCTAATAATTAACGACGGTGTGGTGGTTGCCAAAAGTAATCCTACCCAGACAATTACTGCCGCCGATTTGTTAATCACAGATCCCGACAACAGCCCCTTGGAAATCGTTTACACGATTACTAAAGCCCCCGATGCTACCAGAGGTTTTGTCCAAAGGGGTAGCACCTTTCTCAACGTGGGCGGCAAATTCACGCAAGACGATATCAACAACAACATCGTCAAATACAACTTGCTGGCAGCAGGTGGCAGCGACACTTTCACGTTTACAGCCTCCGACGGGTCTGCAACTATCGGGCCGGCATCCTTCAGCATTACGGTGGTAGATAATATTGTCGATCGCAGCGCACTCCCGGCCAGCAGCTTTACAGGCAGCAACCTCAGCGACTTCATCCTCGGCGGGGCCGGCGACGATACCCTCTCTGGGGGCGACGGCAACGACATCATCGATGGCAGTGGCGGCAACGACCTCGAATTCGGTGAAGCAGGCAACGACTCGGTGGTGGGTGCGATCGGCAACGACACCCTTGACGGCGGACTGGGCAACGATACTGTTGACGGCCAAGACGGCATAGACTCGCTGATCGGCGGACTGGGCAACGACCTGATGTTCGGTGGCAATGACAATGACATCCTAGGCGGCGGTGACAACAACGACACCATTGACGGCGGAACAGGCAATGACTCGATATTGGGAGAATCCGGCGAGGACTCGATACTTGGTGGCGCCGGGATTGACACCTTACTTGGTGGCATTGGCGACGACTCCCTCGACGGCGGTGCCGGCGACGACATCCTAGACGGTGGATTGGGCAGAAACTTGCTCGACGGCGGTATCAATAACGATTCCATCTTGGGCGGCGACAACGATGACACGATGTTGGGTGGAGAAGGCAACGACACGGGACTAGGAGGTTCCGGCAATGACTACGTGTTGGGCGAGGCCGGCAGCGACTCCCTCGACGGCCAAGCGGGCGACGACACTCTCGACGGCGGTGCCGGCAGTGACTGTCTCAGCGGCGCCTTCGGCAATGACTTGGTATTGGGCGGCGATGACAACGACTCGCTTTCCGGTGGTGCAGGCAATGACATTTTGGGCGGTGGCAACGGTTCTGACTTGCTCACGGGTGATGCTGGCAATGACTTCTTCTACTATGAAACTCCCAGCGAAGGCGTGGACGTGATTGCTGACTTTAACGCTAACGGCAGCGAGACCGACAGATTTTTGTTCAGGTCGTCAAATTTCGCAGGTTTAACCAATTCAGGAACTACTCTCGATTTCACCAGTTTTATCGTCAGGAATATCGGGTCTAGCGGCGACGACATCAGCAAGCAATCAGTCATTTTGTTTGAATCTAAATTTGATAACGCTCAAGCAATAAATGCAGTGTTGAAGAATCAAAAGGGTTCGAGCAAAACGGGAGCTTTCTTCGTGTACCTGAACAATACTTTTAACAAGTACGTTCTCGGCTTCGACCCGAATGTGGCAGATGACAGTCTCCCAGCTTTCGATTTGGCAGTGTTGAATTCTATTCCTACAGTGCCGGGAGCGCTCAGCACCGTCATTACTGCATCTGACTTTAAGTTTATTTAGTAGTTTTTGAGTAGCGTCGCAAGGAGTCGGAACAATGCCAAGTGCAGTACCACTAATTTTTCTCGAAGGGCGGCTACCCGATGAGAACGCGGATAGTTTGGATAGTGGCACGGTGCCGCAGCCTACGCCGTCGTCGGGGACGGAGCCGATGATGACGGGGACGGAGCCGATGATGACGGGGACGGAGCCGATGATGACGGGGACGGAGCCGATGATGACGGGAACGGAGCCGATGATGACGGGGACGGAGCCGATGATGATGGGGACGGGCCCGGACATTTCAATCACCCCGGTGCCGCGGCCACCTCTGACAGTTCCCACGCCTCCCCCAGAGCCACTTTTTGTCGATGGCTTAGTTGTCGCAAATGAGGGCAGTAACTATTTAATCGGCAGTTTGTTCAATGACACGATTGCCGGGGGTGCCGGCGACGACACACTTTTGAGTCGAGACGGGGACGATCTACTCAGGGGCGAAGACGGTAACGATTCTCTCAACGGTGGCGCTGGTAAAGATATCGTTGAGGGCGGGCGCGGTAATGACACGGCGCGGGGCGGCAAAGGCGATGACTTGGTTTCTGGCGACGAGGGCGGTGACGTAGCTTTTGGCGACCAGGGCAACGATATTGTCTTGGGTGCTGAAGGCAACGACTCGCTGTACGGCGGTAAAGGCAATGACTGTCTGCGCGGTGGTGGGGAGGACGACCTGATTTTTGGCGACAAGGGCAGTGACACTGTTTTTGGCGACACGGGTAACGACTGCCTGATCGGCGGCGCTGGCAATGATATTTTGTTGGGCCAGGAGGGCGGGGATGTCATCACCGGCGGTGTTGGTAATGATACTGGTGACGGCGGCGAGGGTGATGACCTGATCTTCGGGGGCGACGGCAATGATTCTTTGTCTGGGGGGCCTGGGGATGATATTCTTTCGGGCGATCGCGGATCGGATACTCTGACAGGAGGCGACGGATCGGATATCTTTGTTCTCGGTAGGGTGGGTACGTCGCCTGGTAGCAACGGGTTTCTCACTACTGGCGGCCGCGAAATCGGCGATGCTGATGTAATTAGAGATTTTAATGCGGGAGATTCGATCGGTCTGGCTGGAGGTCTGAACTTTACAGAGTTAGAAATTTTCCAGGGCCAAGGCTCGAATTCTAGCAACACGATTATTAGGGACAGGCGAACTGGGGAATTTTTGGCGGTGTTGATTGATGTTCGATCGACCTCGCTAGATGAATCTCGATTCACTACAGCTCAAATACCGCGCGTAAACGACAATCCCTTCACCATTGAGGGGACAACAACTAGCCCCACAACGGGGACAACAACGAATCCCACAACGGGGACAACAACTAACCCCACAACGGGGACAACAACTAACCCCACAACGGGGACAACAACTAACCCCACAACGGGTACAACAACTAACCCCACAACGGGGACAACAACTAACCCCACAACGGGGACAACAACTAACCCCACAACGGGGACAACACCAGCGACCACAACTCCAACACCAGCGACCACAACTCCAACACCAGCGACCACAACTCCAACACCAGCAGGCACAACAACGAACCCCACAACGGGTACAACAACTAACCCCATAACAGGCACAACAACTAACCCCATAACAGGCACAACAACTAACCCCACAACGGATCCATTGCCGGTACAGGTTCCGGGTACGAGTCCGAGTCCGAGTCCGAGTCCGACTGCGGGCGGGACAACTCCGAGTCCGAGTCCTTCCATCGTCCCGACTCCCACTGCGGCGCCCCCAACTCCTCCGCCTTTGGGCGGGGGGCCGACTCCGCCGAGTTTTACATCTCCGACTCCTAACCAGCCGCCGATCGTGGAAGCTGGCAAGACGGTGACTGGTTTGCAGAATTTGCCTCTGTCTCTGAGCATTTCGGCGCCCAGCGACCCCGAGGGCCAGCCGCTGTCGATCGCGGTAGTCGGACTTCCAAATCCTACTTTTGGTCAGGTAATTACGGGTACGAGCCCCCTCACCGTGAACCAAAAGTTAACCGTTCAGGATTTACTTGGGCTGAAATTCCAACCGGGAACAAACGTGATCGGGCAAGCCGGTTCTTTCAGCTACAGCGTAGCTGACGACCAAGGCGGCACGGCAGCAGCGTCAGTGGCGATTAACATCAATTCTTTCGATACCTCCGTAACTGTTCCCACTATCCTGTCGCCGATTGCTGTCGATGACGGCATCGTATTTACCAATACGAATAATTTGCTGCCCACTTTCATCGACGTACTGGCGAACGATTCCAGTCCGCAAAAAGGGACACTCAGCATTATCAATGTCAGCACACCACAACTGGGGGTAGCTGTAAATCTTGTCTCTCAAGTGCAATTCATCCCCGGCAACGTAGCGGGTACAACTGCTTTCACCTACAGCGTCAGCGACGGATTCGGGACAGTTCCGGGCGTAGGTACTGTCACCGTTCAAATCTTGCCTGCTGATAGCGGGCCTAACAATTTAGTTGGGGGTTCTTTGCCGGACAATTTGGACGGTTTGGCGGGCAGCGATACTATTGACGGTCAAGGCGGCAACGATACGATTAACGGCGGTGTGGATAACGACGTACTCGTAGGGGGCCTCGGCGCAGATACCATGACAGGGGGTGGCGGCAACAATCAATTCCGCTATACCAGCCCTGCACAAGGTGGGCCGGCTTTTGATGCGTCTTCTTCGGCGGCGATCGAGGCTGCGATCGCGGCGGGCGGATATGATGTGATTACTGATTTTAGCGGTCTCGGTGTGCCGATCGCCGATCAGTTTAATTTTGCCCCCGGATTTGCCAATCTCAGCGGTAACACCCAAGTTCTGCTGAACGTGCAGACAACGGTTTCTGCAAATATTCTGGGAGGAAGTGCTTTCTTGTTTGCCTACGATTCCGGGGGCAATACTTACATCATTTATGACGGCAATGGCAATAACGTCACCGGCAGTGATTCTCGCATTTTGGCGAAGTTAAATGGTGTAACTGGGGTTTCTGCTCTTTCGGAATTTGACTTGACGTTTATCTAGGAAGATAAGAGGTTTGAAACCACAAATTAACGCAGATTAACGCCGATTTCTTTGGCAGTTTATCTGCGTTAATTTTTGTTCATCTGCGGTGAAAAATTAAATCCGATTATCTTCAGAAAAAAGTCCCAACAAAGGGCCTAGAATAGCGCCGAAAACAAAGCCGCCAGCGTGGGCCCAGTAGGCAACTCCCCCGGATTCCATGCCGACACTTGCCGGGGCATTCAAGGAAGCCAGGCCGCTCAATGCTTGCTGTGCAAACCAAAATCCTAGAAAGAAGAAAGCGGGGACTCTGACAGTGGTAATAAAGATTCCTAATGGCAGCAGTGTGAGAACTTTGGCTTGGGGATATCTGAGAATGTAAGCTCCCATCACGCCTGCGATCGCGCCGCTAGCACCTAGGGACGGAATGGCAGATGCGGAGGAAAAAAACCACTGAGTTAGTGATGCTAAAACGCCGCAAGTAAGGTAAAATATTATAAATTTGACGTGTCCTAAACGGTCTTCTACGTTGTTGCCAAAAATCCACAAAAATAACATATTTCCGGCAATGTGAAGAAAGCCTGCGTGCAGGAATTGGGAGCTAATTAGTGTCGTCCATTCGGGAAATGGCGAAACGGGCAGAGCAACCCGACACATATTGCTTAACTGGCAAGGAACTACGGCCCAAGAGTAGAAAAATTCGGTTAATTGTCGATCGGCCAAACTGAGTTCGTACAAAAATACTAATATGTTTGCCGCAATCAGCCCGTAGGTGACGTAGGGAGTGATAGTAATGGGATTTTCATCGCGTAAGGGAACCACAGCCTTTTTTTCCTCATCAAAATATTGGCAACACAGTAGCGCATTTATAGCCCAGGTGTCTCCTGTCTAAAGGAAGAGGGGACAAGCCAATCGATTTTAGATTTTAGATTTTGGATTTAAGAATTTAAGAATTTAAGAATTTAAGAATTTAAGAATTTAAGAAGGCGACCTCACGGATGTATCCGAGGGCTGGTTAATCGATTTTAGATTTTAGATTTTAGATTTTAGATTTTCGGTCTTAGAATTGAAGAATTGAAGAAAGCGACCTCACGGATGTATCCGGGGGCTGCTTATCGGATACTATATTTTTTATTTATGCACGGATGAATCCGGGGGCTTGTACCGCCCTTGGATGTCGCAAGCTTCCTTCAAACCCGCCGTCTCCCGCTGAAACAAAAATAAAACCTATTGAATAAAACCCTCCACTTTGCAGTTAGTTGAATATCTGCTTTTTAGTGTTGGGTTTTATTTTACCGCAAACGCTATATTCTAGGATGGCAGAGCAAGTTTGTAGTTGCGATATAGGTGCGAGTTTTCACCTTTCAACAAAACTACAAACTTATTGATCCTCTTGCTGATTACATTTTTACAGCGGGGCTAGTTGAAGGTTTAGGCGACTTAATTTCCTGGGAAACTGCACGGGCGCGGAAGAGTTTAGCAATGACTTGTTCACACTTAGACAAATCCGATTCTATCTCTGTCAAAATGGTCGTTGATACCGGATCTGTGAACTTTACCCGCAGGTTGTTGATATCGACAACACCGGTTTGCAAATCACCGAGAGTGCTCCGCAGCAAGAACGTTTCATCGGTTCCTTGCATAGAAGCTTTTAACTTAGCGTACTTGTCAGCAATTTGGGCAGGAATTGAGGGTTTTTCACCGAAATCGTTGAGGCGTTTTTCGAGAGCGATGATGTGGTGCTGTTTGTTTTGAATCATTTCTTTCAAGAGCGATCGCAAATCGCTGTCTTGGGTTTTTTCCGCATAATGTTCAAAGGCTTCGCAAGCATAGCGTTCCCCTGCGAGGGCGGTATTCAAACCTTTAACAATGTCGCCTTGTGTAGAACCTCCCCAACCATTAGCTAATTTCCACCATTCTGCATTTGTGTCAGTTTCTTCTGGCAAACCGACTTCTTTTCCGCCGTAACCGAGCCGAGCCATAATTGCGGTGGTAAATATTGCTAAATCTCCCGGTTGGCGGGAAGTGATCAAGTTGCCGTCAACTACTAAAGCTTCGTTAATGTAGTTGGCTCCGGCATTAATCATGTCTGTTTTAATTGCCAAGAAACCAGTCGCCTTTTTGCCTTTGAGCAAGTCGGCTTCAATCAAAACTTGCGGGCCGTGGCAAACCGCAGCGACGAGTTTTCCTTGCTCAAATGCTTCTCGTACAAACCTTACTGTGTTGGGATTAGTCCGCATTGTATCCGGAGCCATACCGCCGGGAATTATCACTGCATCGAATTCTGCAGGCACTGCTTCTGTGGTAGTTCCGTCAGCTTGCTGGGCAACTTTTCCTTGTTTCCCTGCATACTTTTCGTTTGTCCGCGAACCGAGGACAACTACATCAAAATTTGCTTGTTTTAAGGCGTTGTAAGGAACTAGAAATTCGGAATCTTCAACTCCATTTTCAATGAGTATGGCAACTCGTTTGGTGTTGGTGCCGTTATTCGTTGTCATAATCAACTTTCCTCAGACTATCTTCTCATCTAACGCTAAGTTATTAAGCGAGTTTTTAGCATCTTGCTAAAGTGATAAATTAGTTGGTTTTAAAAGATGTCAGCGTGAGCCTTGAGAGGTATTTTACAGTAATTGTCTCAATGCACATAAGAGGCGCCGTTAATATCGATCGTAGTCCCGGTAGCGTGCGTAGCCAAACCGGATGCTAAAAACGCGATAACATTAGCAACATCTTGAGGAGGAGCGATTTTGCCGATCGGGATATCGCGAATAATATCAGCTTCACCGAACTCTTGAATAAACTGATTAGACATTTCTGTACTGACAAATCCCGGTGCAACTGTAAAAGCCAAAATATTATCAGCCGCAAACCCTCTAGCAATGCTGCGAGTTAAAGCAACAATAGCACCTTTAGAAGCGGCGTAGTGCAGATAATTCGGGTCATCGCCGCGAAAAGCAGCGCGACTTGCTATATTAATAATTGTACCGACTCGGCGAGTTTGAAAATGCAGAATAGATTCCCGGCACAAATCGGCAACGGCAACTAAATTAACTTGTAGAGTTTGCTGCCAAGCTGACGACCAAATATCGAACTCGTCCTCGATACCCGCTGACTGCATAATCCCCGCATTATTAACTAAAATATCAATATGACCCCGCCATTTTAAAGCATCTCGCCACAAAGTCGAGGCCGCGTTTTCCACCCTCAAATCTGCTGCCAATAAATAACAGCGATCGCGCCCAACACTTGCTGCGATCGCTTCAGCTTCTTTCTGACTGCGAAAGTAATGCAAAATCACCTCGGCCCCAGCATTAACCAGAGTCCGTACCGTCACTGCACCAATCCCTTTCGAGCCACCAGTTACTAAAATTATCTTTCCTGTTAAATCAATCATTTCTCTATCTCTTTTCTCTTTCTCGGTGGCCTCTGCGGTTAATACAAAAAATAAATCCCTTCCACATACGAAATAGAATTGCTATATAGCAATTCTTGCAGGAATCGTAAACTTTTTACCTCACCCTAACCCTCCCCTTATCAAGGGGAGGGAGTAAGAAATTCACAAATCATTTAGGATTGCTATATGATACAGCACATTCCATCTAATGTGTATGCCATTTCCTCATGCTGATGGATATCTGCCATACACCGGTCCAAAAATTTCCAAATCCTTTCCCCTGTTGGTTTCGGAAATATAGCCACCGCTTACAGCACTATAGCTTCTTTGTCCTTAAACTCGATAGCTAAAGTGAATTGGGGAGCAGAGGTCGAATTAAATCCATAATTCGGTCAGAATTAAAATTATTGATATAATCGGTTAGTGCCTTGGACAAACCTGCTTTAGATTCTGGAATCTGTACAATTAATTCGTTCATAACTTCGGTATCGAGATAGTAAGCGGCTTGATACATTTGTTCTAACCACTCAGGGGACATCACGGATATATCTTCTACAGACACAGTTTCAGTTAATAGTTTTTGTGGAGTTTTTTCTAGGACTTCGTAGATATATTGTAATCCCAAATATTTAGCGAGTTTATCAAAAAGTTCTCTCTGCTGAAATGGCTTGCTGATAAAGTCGTTACAGCCAGCCATAAGAACTTTCTCTCGATCTTCTTCAAAAACACTGGCAGTTAAAGCAATAATGACAGTTTCTTGGCTCTGAGGGTGTTCTCTAATATATTTAGTAGGTGCGATTCGTTTAGTCGAAAGGAGTAATAATACTCAGGGATGGCTAGTATGGCTTCCAAAGTCATAACAACT
>NZ_JAUBPI010000219.1:0-1337 GCF_036700645.1 Microcoleus sp. S36b_A4
ACTGTACTTTAGACTAAATAAAGATGAGAACGGTGGCTTTGAGAAGAACTAAAGCCACCGCGCCGGGAGAGAATAAGGGTGAAAAATAAAACCTATCCACTCCCTAAATGAACAGTGAACGATTAAAGGACTTTCGTCAAGCAGCATACGAGTTATTGGTCAAAGCCAAGGATGCCACATTCGAGCTGATGGATGCAGTGATGACGACCAGGAATGCAGCCTGTTTGGCGGAATTTTCGCTCAATCCATTATTCCATCGTCAATGGCCAAGCGTCTACGAGGCATTGCAAGACTGTAGACCAGACCGGAAAAAACTGATGCTGCTGTATCTGGAGCAATTACAGGAGGAAGCATCCTCAACGGAACACGTTTTAGTGGCAATCGATCATACTGCATGGGGCAGACCAGATGCCAAAACATTACAAGACAGAACCCATGAATATCACAAAGGCGTAATTATTGGACAGGGGTACAGTACAATTGCGTGGATACCCGAAGCAGAAGGAAGTTGGGCATTACCCCTACTACATGAACGAATTAGTAGTTGGTCTTCGCCAATAGAAAAAGCAGCTTCCCAACTCAAACTTGTTTGTGAACAGAGCGTCAACCCAGTTTTAGCAGTTTTAGATCGAGAATATGGGAATGCAAATTGGGTACTGGCGCAAGCAGATATTCAAGCTGATTGTTTAATGAGAGTCCGAAAGAATGCCTGTTTGTGGTCAGCACCACCAGCCTATAGTGGTCGCGGTAGGCCACGGAAACATGGGCAGAAAATGAGACCGGGCGACCCAACCACATGGCTCCAAACGGATACTGTGATTGAAATTGACGAACATCCAGGGTTGGGACAAGTCCGAGTCAGTCAATGGCTTGACTTACATTTTTATCGTGCGCCTGAACAGGGAGTAAATTTAATCCTCGTCGAAAGAATGAAGCCCATGTCAAATGGTCAGCCGTTTCCACCCTTATGGTTGGCTTGGGTTGGAGAACGAACTCTACCCAAGCGAAACTGTTTGGTTTAAGTATTTACGACGTTTTGGAGTGGATCATTGGTATAGATTTGTCAAGCAACGATTACATTGGACATTGCCTAACTTCAGAACTCCTGAACAATCTGATCGTTGGAGCGATTTAATGCCATTGATGAGTTGGCAACTCTGGCTGGCTAGGGATTTAGTTCTGGAAAATCGACTTCTGCAGGCAATCTGCTACGATTAATTTAACTCCTGGACGTGTTGCCCAATCAATGTTGTCGGTTTTAGTTGACATTGGTACTCCCGCTACAGCGCCTAAACATAGGGGAAAATCCCCTGGTTGGGAAAAAGGAAAGGTACGTA
>NZ_JAUBPI010000220.1:0-1328 GCF_036700645.1 Microcoleus sp. S36b_A4
GAAGTAGGTAATTTTTATGGTTTAAGAACTTGGGTAGAATATGGTTTGAAGCAAAGTAAAAACGAATTAGGATGGGCAGATTTTCGCTTAACTAATTATTCACAAATAGAAAAATGGTGGGAAATTATTTTTAGCGCTTATTTGATGGTTAGTCTCCACTCTGAACAACTGCTAAAATTACCACCACAATCTGAATCTAATTTTTCATCACATCCAGGGTGGGATCGAGGAAAGGGGTGGAAGAATATTCTTAACAACCTCCGTTTAATACTTCAACCATTTGTACTATTTAACTTTATTAAACCTTGGCTACAAGTTTTTGATATTCCTAAGTTATCCGAGGGCTTTTTTAAACTTCAAATGCTTGTCAATAATTTAACTCGTTCAATTTTTCAAAACCTCAATATCCTTTATTTCTACTTTTCCTCTGCGTAGAGTGACAAAAGAGGGTTAACCAATGTCCTCGAATTTCCGACGCAAATTGGCTTGCCGACCAATCCTTACTACTTAAATAATAATGCGTTTCATGGAAATCAACTAACCGACGACGACTTTTTTTGCCTTCCCACCTACTGCCAGTTCTTTTGATAGCAATTATATGTTTGACACCAGCCCACGCTGGTAATAACTGAGTAGATACGGGATAAATTGTAGTAGAGCGAGTTGTGGTGCGGCCATGCAAGCGTTCTGAGGTTTGAGCTGAATCGCTCGCACCCACAGATTCGACCAATTTTTGAGCCATTTTAAACAGACGCTTATTGATTTTTTTTGAGAGTAATTATGTAGTCATTACCTCCATCAATAATTAACTGAATAGTTTTTTTTGAGTGTGCAGTGCATCAGCAGTAATTACTACTTGAGAACCCGCAAGTTCTTGCACGAGTTCCTCCACAGCTTCGATTTCACTTCGCTGCTGATTTTCCATGACTTTATGTCGGACTACCCACCCGCGATTGTGACTGTACACAGAAACCAGGCTCACAAAATTTTGGTAAGAACTATTACCCCCAACACTTGTGCTTTTGATACTTTTACCATCAATTGCCATCAATTCTCCTGGCGTGCTCGGTAATGTCTGCCCTGCCCATATATTAAAAAGGACGGCAATTGCCTCCAGGGTAAACGCATCTTAACTGGAACCCAAAATATGCTACAGTTAAATCGACTAAATTTCAACGTAGTTTGTTGTAGTTTAGGGGTGCTATCAATGGCAAGAGGTTTTAGTAAAGCTGTAACTTCCCAACAAAAACCAACAGATTCATTGCCTTCAATGAATATTTTAAATGCCAGTTTTTTAGAACATTTTGCCAAATTTGAAAGACCCCAGA
>NZ_JAUBPI010000029.1:0-16416 GCF_036700645.1 Microcoleus sp. S36b_A4
ATAAGTTTCCCACGATCCCAGACCCATGCAAATACTACCCTTGACAATTTCCCTTTTTCCTTAACTTGTCACCAATGTTGCAGGAGTGGTAAATTTTTTACCCCACCCCAACCCTCCCCTTACCAAGGGGAGGGAGTAAGAAGTTCACAAATGATTTAGGATTGCTATAGAGATGCCAATAAGTTTAGCTCTCAATAAAAAAACCGCCGACGCGGGTTTTGTGATTTTAGGGGGAGAGGTTATAACACCAGTAAAAAAAAAGAATGGAACTGTAAAAAGTTCCAAACGCATATCGAATTAGTTATCCCCAATCGAAAATCGAAAATCGTATAACTTGTTGCCCTTTGTCGTTGCTCTCAATTAATCGTAAAGTTCTTACCTCTGTAGCATCCTTGAAAAGAAGTTAAACTCGTGCCGTTTTTCTGTTCCAATTTAGTCACGAGGGAAGAAGTATTTGAACTGTCAGGGGTAGCACCCCACTTGTACATAAAGTCGCCGAGATTGTCTCCGGTTTCTTCGTAGCTGTGCTCTTCAATTGGAATTCCCGAAACTCCTGAAACAGTTTGGTTGTGGTATCCGTTAACAATGATTTTTTCGATTACTGCGCCCGGTTCTGCGGTAATGTTCCATTGCACGGGTTCATAAGCTGAAAGCGCGAGAATTATTGGCTTGTTTCGGCGTTCTACTTTGACTTCGATCCTCTCCGAGGGCTTCGCTAACGCACTTTTAGATAAATCTCGGTTCTTGTGATCCGCATTGGCTTCGTAAACGCCTATTAAATGAAGTTCTTTATTTCCGCTTGACGAACCGATATAAGCTGAAAAATCGTCGGAACCGCCAAGCCCGCAGTTGGCGCCAGAACTAATTGGGGAAATAAAAGCTGTTTTTTCGGCTAGTTTCTGCTGCACAGTTGGCACTACCCACAATCCGGTGCCGATGCCTAAAGCACCTATCAAAGCGGCCGCGATACCGAAAGGAAGGGCATTTGTGAGGTGGCGAACAACTGGTTTTGCTGTTAGTTGAGATAGGGTTTGCTGCCAAGTTTCACCAGTGCGATCGGCATTCCCGCCATCGAGACAGGCCAATAAACCTAAACTTTCCGGCTGTTCGAGCAGACTTTGAACTGTTTTCCCTTCGCCGACGTAGAGATTTCTAGTTTCGGTGTCTAAAAGCAGCCAGTAGCGATCGCCCTCGCCGAGGTTGTACTCTTGTACCGCAGGATCGACTAAATCGTGCTGCAAAAACACCAGCCAAGCCATATTATTGCCCGTGCCGACTGTTTTGCCGTCGCTGGAAATAAGTTGGTCGATGTCGGGTTCCCAGCGCCAAGCTACCCAGCGACTATCTCCTCGATAGCCGAGGGATTTTTCCAGTTGCGGATGAGCGGTTATTTCTAAACGTTGAACTAAGTTTGACACTAGATGTCCTCCTCAAGTGCGAGCGGGTCTAGAGCAATTTTGTTTCAATTTATTAAAACAAATATTTTGCTCATGAAGAGCCTCCGAATAATCGGGTTAATTTTGTCTCGCTAATGTTATCAGCCGGTACTTTCCCAACCACACTGGCTTAACAAAAATATGCCTGTTGAATGGTTTAGCTTGAGAACTTGGAGCTGGCAAGCACCCGCCTGGTAATAATTTTAACCTGTGCTGATAACTAATCCTGTGACGGATTAAAGCTAGCTATCTATCACTGCTTCTACCTGGTTGTCCAGTTTTAAAAGAGTGCTTGGCTAATAGCGTCTACAAGTTCTTAGCTTAACTTTTATTTCGCTACTCTGCTACAAAATAGGGCGATCGCACCTGACATTAATATTATGCAGGCAAATAAATATTCCGGCTTTCTCGCGGGTGAAATATCCATGAAAAAGAGAACATTTCCGAGAAACCCGGTTTCTGTGATGAAAGTTCTGACACTTCGCCTATTACTAGCGGGGGCCATCAATCGCATCTCTAGTCGGTGCAAGGCCTCCGGGGCTAAAGGAACTCGGCGGCACTCTCGGAAGATTGAGATTGGGATTGGGAACTAAATCGCTGTTGCTGTCGCCAGCAGTTCCACCCGTGGGAGACGCACTATTATTGGGACTGGTACTCGGCGAACTTCCCGGATTGAGATTATTCTGATTGGTATTCGGCGAAGTTGTCGGATTGGCATTATTGGGAGTGATATAGGGCGAACTTCCCGGATTGAGATTATTGGGATTGGTACTCGGTGAAGTTCCCGGATTGGCATTGGGAGTACCTGCGGGTGAAGTTCCCGGATTGGCATTGGGAGTACCTGCGGGCGAAGTTCCCGGATTGGCATTGGGAGTACCTGCGGGCGAAGTTCCCGGATTGGCATTGTTGGGATTGTTGGGATTTGCCGTGCCTGTTGGAGTAGTTATCGGGGTGCCGACAGCATCTCTGGTGATGGCGTTGGGGTTCGGGGGAGGAGGCGGAGGAGTGCCTGCATTGGGGTTATTTGCAGGAGCATTGGCGGGGTTGCCCGCAACCGGATTAGTGTTTTGGGGAGAAGCATTGCTGCCGCACAAGCTGACTAAATCAAAAGTTGTGCCGCCTCGCGTTTCGATGAAGCAAACCGGCACATTTACATCGGGGTTTGAGGCTCTGGGAAAATCGGCTGTTCCCGGCATGGGACGGCTAAAGGCAGCTTCAGCCATCAGTGGGGTCAAGGCCGCCGATAGAGCGGCGATTGTTCGCAATAATCTCATCAGCGTTTCCTCAAATGTATAATTTTATTTTCTCCAGTATTGCCCATAAATTGCCAAGTGTCGTCACTCTAAAAGCCGATCGATCTTTTTGACAACTGCTTCTACAGGCCCACCGCTGGCTGCAACATCTCGCGCAGACAGAAAGTACAGGTAGAAAAAGGCGAAAGTGCAACAGTCGCGCATCCGTTGCCCTTCTTCCTTGATATTTTTAGTACCGAATTCGCGGGTCAACGTAAGCGTTCAAAATATCAATTACAATGCTGGCAATTACGACAATTGCCGCAAAAAACACCACAATACCTTGAACAGTTGGATAATCCCGCAAGCTAATCGCTTCGTAAAGACGATTTGCCAACCCCGGCCAAGAAAAAGTAACCTCTGTTAAAATAGCACCGCCCAAGAGTGCAGCAAAAGTCAATCCTAAGACAGTAATCACCGGAATTAGTGCATTTTTCAGAGCGTGAGCCCATAAAATCTGGAATTCTGGAATGCCTCTAGCTCTAGCTGCTTCGACATAATCTGCTTGCAAAGTTTGCTTGAGATTCACCCTGACAATGCGCTCGAAAATGCCGCTCAAAAGAATCCCCAAGGTCAAACTCGGAAGTGCCAAATAATGCAAAGATGTGAGAAACTGACCAGGGTTAGCGCTCAGGAGACTGTCAATAGTGTATAGTCCTGTGTAGCCTTCGGGGGCGGGGAATGTGACGGGAAAGCGAGTTCCCAAGGGGAACCATCCCAACTGCACCGCGAAAATTAATTGCAAAACCATGCCGGCCCAAAAAGCGGGCAGCGAGTAAGTGATAATGCCAAACAAACGACCGACAGCATCGAAAATAGTGTTGGGGCGGGATGCTGCCAGGGAACCGATACTGATGCCGACAATTAAAGCTATGGCCATGCTACAAACTGCTAATTCGACTGTAGCGGGGAAATAGTCTCCGATAATTTGCCACACGGTTTGTCCGCGAGTGGTGATGGATGTTCCCAAGTTCAGACTGAATAAGTCTTTCATGTAGTTGAGATATTGCTGCCACAGGGGTGCGTCGAGGCCGAGTTGAGTTCGCATTGCTTCTTTGGCGGCTGCGGGAGCTCGTGAGCCGAGAATGGCATCTATGGGGTCGCCTGGAGTAGCGCGCAACAATAAAAATACTGCTGTGGTGATTGTCCACAACATTAGCGGTGCCAGAAGCAAGCGGAGAAAAATATAAGATTGCAGGGCTTTGGAACGAGACATAATATTTGGGAATTGAGAATTGGAAATTGAAAATAGACAGTTGACTGGATTTTACTTACATCTTGCACTATTCTCAAGAACAGGAAAGATGCCTGTTCCACAACAGATAAATTTTATTTTAAACCGTTGCTCCTCGCCCGCCATGAAAGGATGATTGAGAATGGCTCCCGATATCAGTTTTAGCGAAAAAGCCGATCGACTTTTTCGCAATTCCCGATTTTCTTATTCCCCTAGCAGTGATTCAAATGCAGCTTGCAAAGACTTGATATCGCCTACTCTGGCTACTAACAAGTTTTCGCTGCCGGCATCCTGCAGCCTGTGTCTCCAATACTGGATGCTATCGGAATTGTTCATCCAGAAACTAATTACGGTGTTTACAACTCGATCGACATCCCAGCCGCGGTTAGGAGAAACTTTCTCTACGGATGCCACAAACGCATCGAGAGTGCACTTTCGGTTTGCCAAGTATTCTACACCGGAAGGCTGCCGTTGTTGCAGCAATTCCTGCTGCTGGTTGAAAAACGTTAAAGTTGGAGATACGCCCAGGATTTCAAATGTATAGTTCATGTCATCCTCCAGAAGTATTATTTTGCCCAAATGTCGATCGTCCAAAAAGCTGAAAACACTCAAATTTATCGTTGGCGCAAAATCGCCTACGCTTAAATTTTTCCCGATAGTTTGCTCTGGATTTTGCCAACTTATTTTATTAATAGCAAATTTTCAAAGGGAAGATTGTTAAATTGTTTACATTTATCGCAATCGTAATCCTCAACAATGATCGGTATTTTTCCAGCAGTATTTTCACGTAGGTTGGGTGGAGGTACGAAACCCAACCTACTTTCTAAAGATTGTTAAATTACTTACAGTTGTCCGCCTCGCCACCCTCAACTCAACTGACAAGAGAATAGCAGTGGTATTTTTGGAGCCACCAAGTTGCTAGGTTTTCTCAAATACCGCCGAGATTAGTGGTAGCTTAGGTTCAGGGAATTTACAACAAGCATACGCAAAGTCGGTATCTGTCAAAATATTGATGTTATTGAAAAGTCTGAGCAGTTGTGTGATGAAAAGCTCGCCCAAGATGTCACTGAGCCTAGTTTTGTTGATACCGCTGGTGGTGCAAATCTCCGTAGCAGTGGGCGTGACTGGATGGCTGTCGTTTCGCAACGGCCAGAAAGCTGTTAATGACCTTGCTACGAGGTTAAGCTTGGAAGTTGCAGCGAGGACGAAAGAAAATTTCCGCAGTTTTGGGGATGTGTCTCACCTGTTCCTGCAAATGAATAGTGCTGCCATCGCCTCTGGAAACTTAGACCCGGAAGACCTCCCCAACTTAGAGCGCTATTTGTGGAACCAGACCAAGCTGAGCGATCGAAATACAACCATCTACTACGGTGACGAACAGGGAAAATTCCTCTTGCTCAAGCGAGAAGCAGAAAACTTAGTATACATCAGAGACGAATCAACCGCTCCAAACCGCGAAATTTATCGCCTCGACAGCCAAGGAAATCGCACTGAGCTAATCCAAACCGTCCCCTATGACCCCCGTACTAGACCGTGGTACAAAGCTGCCAAACAGTCAGGAAAAGCCTCTTGGTCTCCCATCTACCCCTTCGCAGCCTCGCCAGTTCTGGGGATTACGCCGGTGAGGCCTATTTACAATGAAACAGGAAACCTGCAGGGGGTACTGGCAATTGACCTGACTCTTTCTCAAATCAGCGATTTTCTTAAAAGCATTAAAATTAGCCCGTCAGGACAAGTTTTTGCGATCGAACGCAGCGGGGAAATAGTCGCCAGTTCCACAGACGAATTGCCCTTTGTCACCGACAAAGGCGAACAAAAACGGCTGTTGGCGACACAGAGCAAAAATTTGCTAATTCGATCGGCCTCCACATACTTGCAAAAACGATTTGGTAGTTTTGAACAAATTGACAGCAAAGGACAGTTTACCTTCGAGATAGACGGCAAACGTCAATTCATTACCGTTGTTCCCCTGCAAGACGGTCGCGGCCTCGATTGGCTGATTGTAGTCGCCATCCCGGAAGCCGACTTTATGGAGCAAATTAACGCTAACACTCGCACAACTATCTTATTGTGCTTTTTTGCCTTCGTACTGGCGATCGTACTCGGAATTTTCACCTCTCGCTGGGTTGTCAAACCGATTACCCGATTGCTGGAAGCTTCCAAAGCTTTAAAAAAAATGTCGGAATCATCCGACTTCACCTCCCCAGAATTAGACGGCCAAGTCGAAGTTCAAGGAGTCAAAGAAATCGGTCTCCTAGCTCAGTCTTTCAACCAAATGGCGCGACAATTGCGAGCGTCTTTTGTTGCCCTAGAACAAACAAACTCTAGTTTAGAACAGCGAGTAGCAGAGCGGACTGCCGAACTCGAAGCCGCCGAAGCAGAGTTGCGGGCTTTGTTCGCAGCTATGAACGAATTAATTATAGTTGTGGATGCCAGCGGTCGCTATTTAAAAATCGCGCCCACAAATCTTTCTCTGCTCTATAAACCAATCGAAGAATTAGTTGGCCAAACAGTCACAGATGTGTTTCCGCAAGCTACAGCCGACAATTTTATCAACCACATCCGAGCAGCTTTAGATACTCAGCAAACTGTCAGCATCGAGTACGATTTAACCATTGACGACCGCGAAGTTTGTTTTGCCGCCAGCATTTCGCCACTTTCAGAAGAATCCGTAATTTGCGTAATCCGCGACATTACCGAACAGAAGCGAGCCGAATCGGCGCGACGGCAAAGGCAAAAACAATTGCTCAAACAAAATACGGTTTTAGTAGAATTGGCAAGAAATAAAGCACTTTATCGAGGTGATTTAAAAGTAGCTTTGAGGCAAATCACCGAAGCGGCGGCTCATACCCTAGATGCAGAACGAGCCGGAGCATGGTTGTACGATGAAAGCCGATCGAAACTGCAATGTCTCGACCAATTTTACCGCAGCAACCACCAGCATTCCCAGGGTAATGAACTCGCAGCAGCAGACTATCCAGCTTATTTTAAAGCTTTGGAAGAACACCGGACGATCGCAGCCGATGACGCACTCTCAGATGTGAGAACCAGAGAATTTGCCGAATCTTACTTTGCAAAAGTGGGGACTACATCAACCTTAGATGCGCCGGTGCGGCTGGGAGGACAAACCGTCGGAGTCATCTGTATCGAACAAGTGGGAACTCCTCGTAACTGGACATTAGACGAACAAAATTTTGCTGCTTCCCTAGCAGATTTGGTATCATTGGCGCTCGAAGCGAGCGAGCGCGATCGTACACAAAGCGCTTTGCGTCAAGCAGAACAAAAATATCGTAGCATCTTTGAAAATGCCGTCGAAGGCATTTTTCAAAGAACCCCCCAAGGTCACTTCTTGAGCGTAAATCCAGCTTTAGCCCGCATCTATGGCTACGCCACTCCCGAAGAATTGACATCAAATCTCACAAACATCAGGCAGCAAGCTTACGTCAATCCTCAGCAGGGGGACAAGTTTATGCAGGTGATGGAAGAATTCGGAGAAGTTTCGGGGTTTGAGTCACAAGTTTACCGCGTTGACGGCAAGATAATTTGGATTTCCGAAAGTGCGCGTGCAGTGTGCGACGCCGACGGCGAGGTACTCTACTATGAAGGCAGCGTCGAGGATATTAGCGATCGAAAAGTCTTTGAATCCGCCTTGCAACTCGCCGTAGAAGCAGCCGAAGCAGCTTCCACCGCAAAAAGCGCATTTTTGGCAAACATGAGCCACGAACTGCGAACACCTCTGAATGCCATCATCGGCTACAGCGAAATGCTCCAAGAAGAAACCGAAGAATTGGGTTACGATGAACTCACCCCAGATTTAGACAAAATTCGCACTTCCGGCCGACACTTGCTATCGCTAATTAACGACATTCTTGACATTTCTAAAATCGAAGCCGGCCGCATGGATCTTTACTTAGAAACCTTCGACATCGCCGCCTTGATTGAAGAAGTAGCATCTACTGCCACGCCGCTAATTGAGAAAAACGGCAATACTCTAAACTTGGATCAAATTACGAATATCGGCACTATGCACGGTGACATTACCAAAGTGCAGCAGATTTTATTGAATTTGCTGAGCAATGCCGCCAAATTCACTCAAAACGGTACAATTACCCTCACAGCCAGCCGAGAAAAAATTGCCGACGACAGCAGCGAAGCAAAACAAGAAAACACTTCTGAACCTGCGGCAAGTTCTCAATCTTCAATTGCTAGTAAAGAATTTTTAGTTGTTAATTGTACAGATACAGGAATTGGGATGACTCCCGACCAGTTGCAGCACATTTTCCAACCCTTTACCCAAGCCGACGCTTCCACTACCCGCAAGTACGGCGGCACCGGTTTGGGACTGGCAATCAGCCAGCGTTTTTGCCTAATGATGGGTGGCAATATAGCAGTAAAAAGTCAGGAGGGTGTTGGTTCTACTTTTACCATTCGCTTACCTGTTAATCCGCAAAATTACGGTGCATAACTGTTACACCGGCTCTGCCTGGAAACTAAAAATTACTAACTCCCAATTACCTTTGAATGCTTCTCGGATCGAGAGCATCCCGCAACCCATCCCCCAATAAATTAAACGCCAAAACAGTCAAAATAATCAGTATCGCCGGAGGCCAAACCAACCAAGGCTGCAAGACTAAAATTGAAGCATTAGTAGACAGGGATAGTAAATTTCCCCAAGAAGGATCGGGCTGTTGAATTCCCAAGCCAATTAAACTCAAAACCGACTCCGCCACAATAAAACCCGGAACCGCCAAAGTAGCAGAAATAATTACATAAGTAGCAGTTTGTGGCAACACGTGGCGGACAATAATATAAATTGGGTTAGCACCCATTGCCCGCGCCGCTTGCACAAATTCTCGTTGTTTAATTGACAGTACCTGACCGCGAATTACCCGCGCCAAACCCGCCCAATTGATAAATGAAGTAATCAGCACAATCAATATAAATCGCTGAGCACTTGTCAATCCTGGTGGCAATACTGCTGCTAGCGCTACTAATAAATAAAGACCGGGAATCGTCATCAATACTTCGGCGAAGCGCATTAAAATACTGTCAATCCAACTGCCGAAATAACCAGATATGCCTCCGATCAATAATCCCAATGGGAAAGAAATTGCTATGCCAACTAAACCGATGCTGAGGCTAATTCTGCTGCCGTGTACTAAGCGACTGAATTGATCGCGAGCTTGTTCGTCCGTGCCTAAAATGTTAATTTGACCTCCTCCTGTAGTACCAAACAAGTGCCTGTCTAGTGGCAAAACTCCTAAAAACTTATAGGGGGAAGCTTTGACAAACAAACCGATAGCAGAGGGTTTTTGCCAGTCTACAATTACCTCACGAGCGCCGGTATTAGCATCCACCGGGCCCTGAGTAGTCGGATAAACGTGGGGCCCGATAAAGCGCCCATCTTGGGTGCTTAAATAAATCTGAGTGGGCGGCAGCAATGAACCGTTTAATTGAGAGTCGTAGGGGTCGTAAGGTGCCACAAATTCGGCCAAAAGTGCGACTGTATAAAAAATTAACAGCAGCACGGCTCCCAACCGAGCTAGAGGATTGTTTCTAAGATTTTGCCACCATTTCATAAGTTTTTAGGTTTGAGGTTTTAAGTGGGCTAGTAATCAAAACTAAAGTTCTTTGTATAGACTTTAGTCTTTTCTTAATGGACTCAGCAGCCAAAAGTTAATTGCTGACTTATAAAAGTTTTCCCAACTGAATTACTTACTACAAACATTAGACTACTTTTGTTCATCTGCGAGCAAGATTATTCTACTTTCATCTTCTGGTATTTTCCCTAATTCCTCGCCGCTAAAAGGATTGTAGAAAAACGAGCCTGTTTGGGGTGGCAATTTGGGATTGAGTACAATTTCTACTATACTTTTTACTACTCCAGTGAGCGGAATTGCCAGGATAACTCCCAACAATCCTCCTACTCTACCTCCTAACAGCAAAGCTGTGAAAATAATTACCGGGCTTAATCCGGTGAG
Source organism: Microcoleus sp. S36b_A4 (assembly GCF_036700645.1). Classification (NCBI taxonomy): domain Bacteria; kingdom Bacillati; phylum Cyanobacteriota; class Cyanophyceae; order Oscillatoriales; family Microcoleaceae; genus Microcoleus; species Microcoleus sp. S36b_A4. The sequence continues at coordinate 9,944 of NZ_JAUBPI010000029.1, forward strand.
ATTGCCCATGATTCGGGGAGCTACTAAATTATCCTTGATTTGCTGGAGACCGATCGCCACTACCAACACTTGCAGCGCCAGCCACCAATCAATAAACGCTACAATTATACTAACAGTGCCAATTCCCAAAGTTGCTCCAATAAACGGAATTATTTCCGTCAATCCTATAAATACCGCAAACAACAGAAAAAACGGAACTTGCAGCCACCAAAAAGCCAGAGTCAACGAGATGGCCATCAAGAGTCCCAGCAATAACTGTCCCGATACAAATCGCTGGAGGTTTCGCTGCAAAGTCTCTGTTAAAACATAGCGAATGTCTGGGGAAAAAATACTGGTCAAACCCTGCCAAACTCTTTGCCCGTCTAGGAGCATATAAAAGGAAATTACCACAATAAAAATCAAGTCCAAAAACCAGTTAACAGTACCGACAACTAAGCCTAAACTCGTACCGGCGAGCGCCTGCACTTGTTCCTGCACTTTCGCTGATAACTGCTGCTCCAATATTTGCACGTTAAACGGCAAATTGCGCTCGGCACTCCAGGCTTGAAATTCAGCTAGCTGCAGTCGCCCCGACTCCAGTAAATCCGGGAACCTCACCCCCAACTGGCTCGCTTGGCTGAACACGGGCGGCACAATAGTTAAACCGATTACTACTACTATCACACCCGCAGTTAAATAAACCAGTCCTGCAGCTACTCCCCGCGGCAAAAATACTTCCAGTCTTTTTACTGCATAATTTAATAAAAATGCAATGAGTCCCGCTGTTACTAAAATGCTGACCAGTTCCCCAACATAACTGACAGCAGTCAGGGTAAACCATCCCGTCACTAGCACTAGCAGCCAAGTAATTAGAAACTGTTGGAGGGGAGAAAAAAGACTATTCATTTTGATTTTTTTTAAATAAAGTGGCACAATTTTTTCAGCAGATGTGCCGTATTATACAGTAAACACATGAGAGTAGAAGTTAGGAATAATCAGTTCAAGATTAGACTGAGTTTTCTCAGCATTGATAGATAGGTGACGACCAAACCACTTGGGGAGAGACAATGCCAGCCCGATCGCCCCGACGATCGCCCATCGCGCTAATATTCAGTATGCCCCGCACGCAGATCAAATTAAATATCGATCGCACAAACTCCGATCTATTCGCCATTGTAGGGTGAAATGACGCCGCACTCACCCAAAAGGGGGACGCGGGATTGCTGAGGCTATCCGCTAAAATGAATCAAATATAAAAACCGCAATCTTTCTTTACAATAAAAAAACCACAGGCTAATAGCGGCGAGAGGAACTACCGTGACCAATCAAGTTTTTTCAGAAGCGGAAGAAAAGCAACCCCTTACCCCCGTGGAGAGCGGGCACGACAGGAACTCAGCAGTGGATGTAGCTGAAAGTGAAGTCTCAGACAACTCTCACTGGCAATTCTCCGGTGAGGATGATGAACGAGAAGTTGCGCTGGAAGTTCCAGAAATCGAGGAGGAACAAGTTTGGGAACCAGAAGCAACGGAAGTTGGGCACCCCAAAGAAATCAGGTGGCCTGCCTTGTTGGCGGGCGCAGGGATTGGCGTGGCTGCAACGTTACTAGCAGTAAAATTGACTGGGGGCAATCAGAATTCGCCTCCTGCCGCTCCAATTCCATCGGCAACTCAGCAGGCAATGGCTCCGACGGTGACAGTGGCGCCTGTGGAATCTGCCCAGGTGGGTGAAACTCTGGAAGCGACGGGCACCGTGGCAGCCTATGACTTACTGCCAGTGCTACCACAAGCCAACGGTTTGCAAATCAAGCAGGTGTTAGTGAATGAAGGGGATGCGGTAGAAAAAGGTCAGACGATGGCGGTTTTGGACGATTCGGTACTACGATCGCAAATTGCCGAAGCGCTGGCGGGAGTACAATCGGCCAATTCTACGGTAGAACAAGCCCAAGCTCAGGTACAGCAAGCCGAGTCAGCCCAACAAGAAGCCCAAGCCGGCGTTGCTCAAGCCCAAGCTGGTGTAGAAAAAGCCATCGCTGACGCAGCGCAAGCCAAAACAGGCGTCGGGCAAGCAAGGGCAGGTGTAGAACAAGCTAAAGCTGGTGTCACTCAAGCTAAAGCCGGCATTGCCTCCGCTCAGGCTAAATTAGATCAAGCTCAAAGAGAAGTAAATCGCACCCAAGATTTGGCTTCTCAGGGAGTAATTAGTCGGCAAGATTTAGAAAGACGCAAGACAGAGCGGCAGACTGCTGTTCAAGACTTGAACAAAGCTAAAGCTGACTTGAATACAGCTTTACAAGAACAGAATAAAGCAGCAGAAGAAGTGCAATCTTCTCTTGCTAAAGTAGCTACGGCAGAAGCTAATATCAGTACGGCTAGAGCAGCCCTCAGCAGCGCTCGTGCTAAAGTGAATACGGCCGGAGCGAGTGTCAGCAGTGCGAGAGCAAATGTGGGAAATAACGCAGCAAGTGTCCGCAGCAATGATGCACAAGTCAAACAGTTACAAACTCAATTAGAACAAACTATTGTTCGAGCGCCGGATAGTGGTACTGTGGCTGAAAGAATTGGTCGAGTTGGCGATGTTTCTTCGGGAAGTCAAAAACTATTTTCGATTATTCGCGGCAACAAGCTGGAACTGCAATTGAAAGTACCGGAAAGTCAGGTTTCGCAAGTGCGGCCGGGAACAGCAGTGCAAATTACTTCGGATTCTGACAAGCGGATTAAGTTGTCAGGAACTGTGCGAGAGATTTCGCCGGTAGTTGACCCGCAAAATCGGCAAGCTACGGTGAAGATTGATTTGCCGGCAAGTGAGTTTTTGCGATCGGGAATGTTTTTGCGCGCATCCATTGCGACGGCAACGGCTCAAGGTTTGAAAGTCCCCGCTAAAGCTATTTTGCCGCAACCTGACGGTAGTTCTATTGTTTATAAACTTGTCGGCGAGGACAAGGTGCAGGCTCAACCCGTGGAAATAGGGGAAATTTCCGGGGGTGCGGTGGGCGATTTGACTGCTGCTAAGGTGGTGGTTAAAAAAGGTTTGAAGGCGGGCGATCGGGTGGTTGTTAGTGGCGCTGGTTTTCTTAAAGATGGCGCTGAGGTTAAGGTTGCTAAATAATTATATCGATTCCGGTTGCACTCTTTATCATTGTTGACGGTTGACTGTTGACGGTTGACTGTTGACTCGATTTTATTATTGTGATGCAACCCGAATGATTGTTGACTGTTGACTGTTGAAGGAGGGGTGGAAAAACTCAATGGGTGAGTGTTAAATGTTGACTCGATTTTATTATTGTGATGCAACCGGAAACGAGATCAGATGAGGAGATAAGATTAGAAATAATATTAATTGCGGTGGCGGCGGAATGATATCAAATCCGCGCTTATCTTCCTGATAAAGTCGAATCAAGCTGCCAAAAAATAAGTCGCGAAATTTTCATTGTTTTGACTCACAGTCAACAGTCAACAGTCAACAATCACGAGATATCTGTTCGTAGCGGCAACCTCACGGTAAACGTTGCCCCTTGTCCCTCACCCGCACTTGTGGCAGTAACAGTACCGCCATGGAGTTCTACTAAATGACGCACGATCGACAGTCCTAGCCCCAATCCAGAGTCTCTGCGAGAGTAGCTACTATCCGCCTGACGGAAGCGATCGAACACATAGGGGAGAAAATCAGGGGAAATCCCTTTACCAGTATCGCTAACTTGGATTTGAGCGATTCTATCCATGTAGTCTAATGCGATGTCAATTCTTCCTCCGGCTGGGGTGAATTTAATCGCGTTTGAAAGTAGATTCCACACCACTTGTTGTAAGCGACTTGGATCGCCCAAAATCTTTGGTTTTAAAGGGCTTAGCCTGGGTTCAATTTGAATATTTTTGGCTTCTGCGGCGAAACGAATCACCCCGATCGCATTTTCAACCAGTGGATTGAGCTCAACTTCAGAAGCATTGAGCCGAAATTGGCCTGTGGTAATCCGCGAAACGTCTAATATGTCATCGATGAGCTGGTTTTGTGCTTTGGCGGCGCGCTCGATCGTTTTTAGCGCCTCCTGGGTTTTAGCCTCGTCAAATTTTTTCAGGCGCAGCAACTGTGCCCAGCCAATCATCGCATTCAGCGGCGTCCGCAGTTCGTGAGAGAGGACGGACAAAAACTCATCTTTGACGCGGTTGGCCTCCTCAGCAGCCGCACGAGCCGATTGTTCTTGAATCCGAAGGCTGCGTTCTCTCTCGTACTGTTTTTGGTCGGTGATATCCTCGATCGCCAGCAGAATCATCTGTGTATCGCCAACCGGAGGCATTTTGCGGGCATTGAGCTGCATTGTTTTATGCCCGATGTGGTCAAAGTTATGCTCGACTTCAAAATCTTTAAACTGGGGATTGCCTGCCAGAATTTCTTTGAGGAGCGATCGCAACTTGGGAATATTCCACTGTCCATTACCGAGATCGAAAAATGAGCGGTGCTCTGTTTCGCTCGCCATCACCTGAAACGTCTCGTAGAAAGAACGATTGGCAGTGAGCGCCCGCAGATCGAGATCTAGCACTAGCAATGGTTCCCGCACGGTTTCCACGATCGTTTCGGCGTAATTTTTCGCTTCCATCAAATGCTGGGCGCTGACTTTGAGCTCGTTGATATCCACCAACATCAGCACAGCCCCATCAATCTTGTGGTCGAGCGTCCGGTAGGGTCGAATATGCAGATCGTACCAACGACCCTCTCGATCTTGAACCTCCTGAACTTTCAAATTGAGCGTGCGGATCACTCCTAAAATCCATTGCTCTAAGTCCGGTACTATCAACTTGTGAGTGATGTCGCTCAAAGACCGCCCGACATCGCTAGAAATCAAGTTGAAGATGTCTTCAATTGCGGGAGTAAACCGGCGGATTCGCAGGTCGCTTCCCAGCATCAGGATCGGAATATTGATGCTAGTCAGGAGATTTTCTAAATCGTTGCTCACCTCAGTCGATTCCAAATTGCGCCGCTGCAATTCGTCATTAATCGTGTTGAGTTCTTCATTTGTTGCCTGAATCTCTTCTTTCGCCGTTTCGAGTTCCTCATTCATGCTTTGCAACTCTTCGTTGCTCGACAAAATCTCTTCGTTGGCGGCTCTCAAATCTTGATTAGCGGCTTGATGTTCTTGGACGATCGCTCCGAGATGTTCCTTTGTCGTTTTCAGTTCCTGTAGCAGCCTTGCAATCTCCTCACTTTCACCCTGTGAAGCATCAGAGTTGACTCTCTCCTCGTTAGCAGCAGTAGGCATTCCAGAGATCGGGGACTCCTCTTGAAACAACACTAAAAAATAGTCTTTTGCCACAGCGCCGGCTTGGAATGGAATCACATTAATTCCGACCTGCCGGAGGCGAGTACCGTCTTTAAGTTGGAAGCCTGTCCGTGCGATCGGCTGCTTCTGATGTGAGGCTTCTTGAATTGCAGTACGCAGTTCCACGCGCAATCCTTCTTTTGCCATTCTCAGCAGGCTAAAGCTCGCTCTACCGGGAGCCGGTTCTAGGTAGGCATTTGTCTGTCCTCGAAATTGCAGAATCTCGCTGGCTGTATTAATCACGACCCCGACAGGGGCATAGTGATTCAAAACAATGCGATCAGCCTCTTTCTCCATTTCGATTTCCTCCAATCTTTCCGTGTGCTGCGCTGGTGGGTTGGGTGGTGTCAGAGGATAGTTGCTAGCATTTAAATCCATGCTAAGCCAATGCGTTACCTGTTTTTTAGTATAAATTTTATTCTTTTTATCGAATACCGCAAACAATATTGATGAAAACTCTCCAACCGTTTCCGAAGTGCCTAACAGCAAAAAGCCCGCGGGCCCAAGCCCATAGTGGAACATTGGCAGCAGTTTTTTCTGCAACAGGGGTGTCAGATAGATCAGCACGTTCCGACAGGTAATCAAATCCATCCGCGAAAAGGGCGGATCGGCGATCAGGTTTTGTCTAGCAAAGACGCAGAGTTCGCGCACGGGCTTAGCGATTTGGTATCCGCCCTCGACTGGGACAAAGAACCGATTTAGGCGTTCGGGTGAAATATCGGCGACTTGGGCATTGGTATAAAAGCCAGTGCGAGCGATCGCGATCGCATTTTCGCTGATGTCTGTGGCATAAATCTGAATCGGCAAGTTAGTAGATCGAGCTGCTAAAAACTCTAGCAAGCAGATCGCCATCGAGTAAGCTTCTTCACCCGTTGAACAGCCGGCAATCCAAATTCGGATCGGTTTTTTCGGCGATTTATCTTTGACGATTGCGGGAAAAACAGTGCTGCTTAAGGCCTCAAAGCTTTCTGGGTCGCGGAAAAAGCTGGTGACATGAATTAAGACATCGTGATACAGCGCCGTTAGTTCTGCCGGGGTGTTTTGGAGATATTCGGCATAATTTTCGATCCGTTCGAGCTTGTAGAGCAACATCCGCCGATGTATCCGTCGCTTCAAGGTGGTTTGCTTGTAGTGAGTAAAGTCAACTCCTGTAGCCGCCCGCAGCAAACTGTAGATCAAGGTGATC
>NZ_JAUBPI010000029.1:16516-71369 GCF_036700645.1 Microcoleus sp. S36b_A4
GCATCTTCGCTTGCGATCGCATCTTCGCTTGCGATCGCATCTTCGCTTGCGATCGCATCTTCGCTTGCGATCGCATCTTCGCTTGCGATCGCATCCTCGCTGCTGGTCGATTCTGTCGAAGGCAGATCACTCATGTAGGGATGACGGCCGATCTCTGCTATTTTATAGGCTATTTTTTGCGGTGGCAAGATAAAGTCTACCTGACCCGTAGCCACCGCAGTATTCGGCATACTGCTAACTTGTGCCGTATCTTCACATTGGGCAAAAGTAATACCGCCCGCGGCCTTAATCGCTTTTAACCCTTGGGCACCATCGCTATCGCCCCCGGACAAAATGACGCCGATGGCTTTGTTCCCCCGTTCTTCGGCGAGGGAAAACATAAAAATATCGACGGACATAAATACCCCCTTTCGTGTGCCGCGAGGCCTTAGCTTCAGCACTGATCGCTCGATGGTCATGCTAAAATTCGCGGGGATAACGTATACCTGATTCGGTACTATGAGCATCCCATCTGTCACCTCATGCACGGGCATCAGGGTCGATCGAGCCAGAATCAAACTCAACCCACTTCCCTGATTCGGCAACATATGCTGAATTATTATAAACGCCATGCCGGTATCGATCGGCAAATGGCTCAGTAATTGCATAAAGGCTTCCAATCCACCCGCAGATGCTCCTATTGCGACTACAGGAAATAAATCGTTTTGATTGTTGTGCGGCTTTCTATCAGTTTTGATACCAGCTTTAGGTCGAGATTTCTTGGGATACTTATTCTGACTCATTTTTTTGACCAGATAGCTTCCTGGCGGCGTATTATAGTTATCTTGCCTGTAAATTTGATATATATATATATATATCAAAATGAATAAATGAGCCATCTACCTGCCGATATAATCTCTACGCGAGCTCGGTCGGCGCGCTCAATCGATTTTAAAATTCTTATTTGGGATTGCGAGCTTTCCTAGTGGGGGACAAGATTGAAACGGGAAATCCCGTATAAATTATGCTAATTGTACTGTTAAAAGTGGACAATCAGTGAACTTTCCAGATTCTGCGATCGGACTATGAAGTCTGACCCAAAAACAACCATTTCATCCTATTTTAATAGGATTACTTTCAAAAGACCCCGAAGGGTAGGGTAGGAAATCAGACTTTATTTGTTTTTTTCAAAAAATGGCTGAGTTCTAAAGCCGATTCACTATTAGCATTTTTTCAAATACCGAACCCAAAGCTGCCGAATAAGCGCAACTATCGAGAAACCTCGGTTGCTGCAGCATTTTGTATTGGATTTCATCGCGCTTTTGCTTTCGCAATTGGGCATTAATTCCGAGTGCGACACTCAAGTTAATATAAGACTCTTCGCTGTCAGTAATTAAATCAAACAACTGGATGTCTCGCAGGAGTGCTGCCCCTTGTCTGGAACGCAAATTATTCCCGTCTCTCACTACAGTAGGCAATCCAACTTCTAACGGATCAACCGTCGAATTTGCACCCGCGTAGGGATAGGAGTCGAGATAGACATCAGCCAGTTGTAACACTGCTTTCACATCTTCGCGATTCGCCAGGGTATTTAATAAAATTAAACGAGTGTGATCGATACTGTATTTATCAAATATAGCAGACATTTTATTGATAAACGGCTGTTTGACGTAATCACCAGACCAGGTATTGCCGAAGGGATATAAAACTAGGACAGAATTGGGCACGGCTGCGATAATCTTTGCCCAAGTTTCTCTGAGTTCGGGAATAATCTTGAATGTATTAGCGCCGGAAATAAATACAACTGCTGTCTCGGAAATTCTCAAGCTTTTTCTCTCAAATTTAATACTTGCTTCTGCTTTTTGGATGCTATAATTGAAGCAAAATCCTGTCCCATCTAACATTACTAACCGTTCACGATATTGTGATTGCGCTTCTTGCAAAGGTTCCGTTAAAGTGCCGGAAATGTAGTAATCGATGTTGCGGATGCCTGTAGTGACGGGAGAGGCAAAATAGGTGGTCTGTAACCGTGCTAGGCGGTGCAAAGCTAGTAAAATGATGTTTTGAGCGGCATTGGTGACGATCGACCCTACAAACAAAATATCCAGGTCATCGGCGCGAATCATCTCGACTTGACTGTGCAATTCCTGGGGCAACTTCACCAGTTTGTCGGCCCGACTTTGACAGTATATATCCAAAGGGCGATCGCTCGCGTTGAGGACATATAAAATAATCTCAAATTTCTCTCTGTCTAAATGATCAAAAGCCGGGATAGTGGTAAAAGTTTCTGAAATGGGCGCGAAACTTGCTTTGAGAATGCCGAGGCGAATTTTGCCTCTATTAGCGGGGCGTTTGTCAAAGCTGAAGTCAATCTGATGTCCCCTAGCTTTTAGGATAAATTCTAGAATATCCGATCGCTTAGTATAAACATCTTTTAAGTTTTTTGTGCTAAAATACAGGGGGACAAAATTAACGGTATCTGCAAATATTAAAGCAACATTTTGCCAAATATCGGAGTCAGGATTGCTGAAAACGCGACTGTGAACTAAATCTACTAATTGCTGCATATAGCTACAATATTTCTCGACTTCTCCCACTTCTTGAAAATAACTGGGGAAGTAAAGCATAAACTCCAGTAAATCGTTAAAAAACCACTGGGGAACAGCAGTTCTACCATACTGCAACGGCAACTGATCGGCCCGCTGATACAGCATTGCCGCTAGCAAATATTGAATAGCTTCAGCAGCTTCAAATCCTTTAGCAACGTATAGAGATAACTCGTCTACTTCCCGCTGTTCGACATCAGTCAGAGGTTCGTCTCTCATGCCACTAGCTAATAGCATTTTCTGGGCTTTTCCCGCACGGCCAGAATAGCTGCTTTGCAGTTTATCTGGTGGTGCAGATAGCCAAAATTCGGCTAATTTATGGCGGGCTTGACGCAAATCTGTTAAGGCAGATTCATGGGATGTGCTATGATAGCGATCGATACAACTGGACAGCCAACTGAGAAATTGAGGCGACTCTGGGTTGAGCTGAACTTTGATAGTTTCCTGATGCAGTCGGAGGGATAAACGCTCTAGGGTTCCGCCATTTCGCGGCAAGGATAAGCTGGAAAATGGACTCGGCAAGTCGGCTACTAAATCTAGCTGATTGAGGAGTTCAAAACATCCGCCCGATGTCAGATTGAGAACTTGAATTAGGGGATGGTTGAGCGGCAAGCTGCTCAGCATTTGAGGGTTGTAAACTGACATCAAAGTATTTTTGATATCTAGTTCTTGGCTATCCGGGGATTTCAAAGGTAGATTTAGCTTGGATTTTAATAATTCTAACACTTTGCCGGGAGATGTTAGCAAGGTATTCAAATTTACAAGTAGGCATTGATTGTCATGGCGTTTATAGAATTCTAAGATGTGGCGATTATAAAATTTCCATATCCTTAAGCAAGATTCTGGGTTTTGTGAGAAAAATGGGATGTTCAACCGCAATATTGAATCCGCTACATCCCAAGGATAGCGGTAGACAAATAAATAGCGAGCATTCGGGATGATTTGATTCCAGAAATCTAACATTAAACTGGTGCGCGGATCTTTCCAACCCCAAAGTTCTGAGTGGTTGGATCGAGATTTGACTAATTGTTTTGCAGGCTCTATATTGGTGTTAAGTTTTTGCAGGTCTAGCTGTTCGCTTTCTGTCCAACCCCAATCGGGAAAACCTGTTTCGTCAGACTGAGAGCAAGCTTGCAGAATTGTTCGCTGAAATTCGACAAAATCTATATCTTCAAAGTAGCCTTGGGGATTCCAATAGTTGCCTTTCAGGAGATTGTCTCCCAAGTCAATGCCGATTTTCTGTAGGAAGGCAGCAGTCAGAGAAGTTCCAGATCGGTGCATTCCAGTAATAATGAGAACAGGAGAATTGGTTCCGCTATTTAATAACATTTATTACCTTCTTTAGGATTAAAAAAACTTACTTGTGGTTAATTAGTCTATTCAAGTGATATATGCTTACGTATATACGCTTACAAAAATATTGTGATTTTTGTAACAATATGCTTATATAAATAGCATCTTTTGTCCCAAATAAAACAAATTTTGCCTAAAAAACTTTTTGGGAAAATTCGCATAATTTTTGGGAAAAAGCACTGATAGATAATTAGGGCGTAGTAGCTAAGTAAAATTAGCGATCGCCTGTTTACCGTAAGCAGGAAAAAACATGGCAGTATTTCTGGGTACATCCTTAGATGACACTCTCAAGGGCGGGTTAGGCAACGACAGCCTTTTTGGGGCAGACGGCAATGACTCTCTGAGTGGTTCTGGCTCCAATAACACCTTAGATGGCGGTGCTGGCGATGATACTCTCGCACCAGGTGTTAGCGGCAACGATAGCCTGTTTGGTGGTGATGGCAATGACTTGCTTTATGGCGGTTTTTATAGCTCCCCAAATAGCACCTTAGATGGCGGTGCTGGCGATGATACGATCAATGCCCAGTATGCGAATGCCGGCAATGTGCTGCGAGGGGGAATCGGCAACGATCGCTATTCTGCCCCTGCGGGGAAACCCAGTCAGATTCAGGATACCGGTGGCACAGATCAGCTCTTTGTTGCGAATTTCCAGCTCCCGGGCACAGACGTTTCTCTATCTTTGTCGCCTGGAAAGGTGGGATTTGCCCGACAAGGTACGAGCCTGCTGATTGACATTAACGCAGACGGGGTAGCAAAGCCTGCCGATGACGTTGTAGTTTTAGACTTTTTCGGTGCATCGCCGACTGTTGAAGGTGCTGGCTTCATCGAAACCATCAACAACCTCTCCGGTACAGCAATCCTAGCTGCTAATCTCACTGAGGCTACGGCGGCACCCGGACTCAATGTAACCACAGGTACTCCCGGCGATGATAACCTCATAGGCACTGCCGGTGATGACAACCTCTCAGGCTTAGAAGGCAATGACACCCTCGCTGGCTTAGATGGTGGCGACACTTTGCTTGGCGGTGCAGGAAACAACAGTGTCAGTGGGGGTTTAGGAAATGATTCCCTCCTGGGCGGCGACGGCAATGACACGCTGGATGGCGGTGCAGGCAATGACGTTTTGGGGGATAACCTTTTCGGTGTCAGTGGCAGCGATAGTCTGGCTGGTGGCGATGGAGATGACACGCTGCGAGGCGGCGGCGATTCTACAACTTTGGATGGCGGTGCGGGAAATGACAGGCTCTCCCTTAGCACCCTCAACGGTCTTCTCATCGGGGGAGACGGCAATGACTACATCAGGGGAGACGGCAACAATCAAACCTTAGAAGGCGGTACGGGTGACGATACTCTTACTACCCAGTATGGGAATTCCGGCAACGTGCTGCGAGGCGGTGCAGGTAAAGATATCTACGGAATATTCTCACCATCAAAAGCTATTCAGATTCAGGATAGCGAGGGTATAGATGACCTGAGCATAAATTTCGGCATTACCAGCACAAACCTTTCTCTGTCGCTGTCGGCGGGAACTCTGGGTTTAGGGCGGCAAGGTACCAGTCTGGTAGTTGATCTCAACAAAGACGGAATCGCCAACCCTGCGGATGACTTGGTGATTTTAGACTTCTTTGGTGCATCCCCAACCCTCGCGGGTGCTGGCTTAATCGAAACCATCAACAACCTTTCTGGTAGCGACATTCTGACTGCTAATTTACCAGAGTCACCCACAGCGCCAACACCCACAGCGCCGACACCCACAGCGCCAACACCCACAGCGCCAACACCCACGGCGCCGACACCCACAGCGCCAACACCCACAGCGCCAACACCCACCGCGCCAACACCGGTTGCGCCCACCCCGCCGCCACCCACACCGATACCCACATCGGCTACGACGCCCACACCTGCAACCACACCCACACCCGTTTTCACTCCCGCGCAAGCTCAGACGATCGCACTTCCGATCGCACTCACAGTCACAAGCGCGCCCGCACCGACAGGCTCAGCGTCAGGGAACATCGGCAGCAACAGCAATGACGTGATTATTGCGATCGACGCTAACAGTCCCGTCTACGGCAACAAAGGCAACGACACCTTAATCGGCAATAGCGAAAACAACACATTCTTCGGAGGCAAAGGAGACGATGCCTTATTTGGCGACGACGGCAACGATCTCCTATTTGGCAACGACGGCAATGACACCGTGATTGGAGGCGACGGTAACGATATCGAGTTAGGAGGAAAAGGTGACGACTTCTTGTATGGCGGCGACGGTAACGATGCGATGAGTGGCGATCTAGGCAACAATACTTTAGCCGGCGACGCTGGAGACGACAACCTTTACGGCGGTAAAGATAATGATGCTTTGCTGGGCGGTACTGGCAACGATTTCCTCTACGGCAAAGAAGGCAACGACATTCTAAGTGGGGTTGACGGCACTGCTGCTAACCCAGGGCTAAGCGAAATCGATACCCTGATTGGCGCTGAAGGCAATGATACTTTCTTGCTGGGAGATGCCACCAAGTTCTATTACAACGATGGCAACGATACCGGCACTGGCGCAGGCGACTACGCTTTGATTGTCGGTTTTAACCCGACTGAAGATATCCTCCAACTTCAAGGCGCTTCTAGCACTTACGTGTTAGGTGATTCTCCCGAAGGATTGCCTGCTGGAACCGCTATTTTCAAGAAGACTTCGGGCTCGGATGAATTGATTGCGATCGTCCAATCAGTTTCTTTCCTGGCTATTGACAGCAACTCTTTACGCTTCGTCTAATGGCAAAGTTCGATCCCCCTCGATTGATCGGCGGTTGAAACCGCTTCTTGTCAAACGAAGTCCCTCTCGCTTGACACTAAGAAATTTAAGTTAGATTAAGTCCTGCCTTTGGTGCAGGACTTTTTTTGTGCGGTGGAGGGGCGATCGGCGATCGCCCAAAATTGATTGTCAAAATGCTATACTCAAAATCAGAAAATAGTTGTACAATGTCTTTCTAGTCGTTTTTTACCGCTGCGCCTCCCAGGTGAAAGCAGGTGAAAACAGGTAAAAAACACTAAGCGCGGGCGTAATTCAGTGGTAGAATGTCAGCTTCCCATGCTGAACGTCGTGGGTTCGAGTCCCACCGTCCGCTTTGACTGAATTTTCATAGAATTATGAAAATTAATTAGTGCTATCAATTCAATCTATGGCTTATTTCTTAACCGCTGCTTTATATAAGTTCGTTGAACTACCGGATTTTGCTGAGCTGAAAGCACCGTTACTCGATTGTTGCAACAACAACAACGTCAAAGGCACTATCTTGCTGGCCCAAGAAGGCATTAATGGCACGATTGCTGGCTCGTCCGAGGGCGTACACGCAGTGCTGGCATTCTTGCGTAGTGACGTGCGTTTTGCCGATCTCGTGCACAAGGAATCTTTCTCGGAAAAAGCACCTTTTTATCGGTTGAAAATACGCTTGAAGCGCGAAATCGTCACGATGGGAGTACCGGACATTAATCCCCGCCTCATGGCTGGCAAATATGTTAAGCCGGAGGAGTGGAATAAGCTGCTTGACGATCCCGATGTTGTCGTGGTTGATGTGCGTAACGACTTCGAGGTATCTATGGGTACTTTTGAAGGTGCTATTAATCCCAAAACAAAAAGCTTTTCTGAGTTACCTGAATGGGTGCTGCGGGAAACTGCTTTACGCAATAAACCCAAGGTGGCAATGTTTTGCACCGGTGGTATTCGCTGCGAGAAATCTACTGCTTTTTTGCGTACTCAAGGTTTTGAGGAAGTCTATCATCTCGAAGGCGGAATTTTAAAATATTTGGAAACGGTGCCGGAAGCAGAAAGTCGTTGGGAAGGTGAATGTTTTGTCTTTGATGAACGAGTTTCGGTTGGTCAGGACTTAAAGCCGGGTAACTATGAACTTTGTCGCGGTTGTCGTCACCCGATTAGTCAGGAAGATAAGGCTTCGGAATTATTTGTACTTGGTGTGAGTTGTCCTCATTGTCATGACTCAAAAACTGAAACTAAAAAACAAGCCTTATCTGAACGTCAACGTCAGATTGAGCTTGCTAAGCGTCGCAACCAAGTACATATAGGCGCGCGCTACGATGCGAAGCAAAAAGTAGATGAAGCCTGCGACTAATATTATTATTCACTAAGCCCAAAGAAACCCCGTTTCTACGAAAAATCTTGTTTAGCGACGAGAAATCTACGAAGAAACGGGGTTTCTGACCCGAAAAACCCGATCGTGCGATCGACTAATTATATCGTTTCCAGTGGCATCGGAATAATAAAATCGAGTCAACAGTTAACAGTCAACAGTCAACAGTCAACAGTCAACAGTCAACAATAATTCCGGTGCAACCGGAATTGATATAATATGTCAGCAACATACCCGATTTTGTATTCCTTCCGCCGCTGTCCCTATGCTATGCGGGCGCGCTTGGCCTTAATGGTTAGCAATCGGGTGTGTGAGTTGCGGGAAGTTGTTTTGCGAGACAAACCACCAGAGATGTTGGAGGTATCTCCCAAAGGTACAGTACCAATATTAATGGATGTTGACGGGCGGGTTCTAGATCAAAGTATCGATATCATGTTGTGGGCATTGAGACAACACGATCCTGAAAAATGGTTGATGCCACAGCAAGGTTCTGTTACAGAAATGCTGGAACTAATCGCTCTATTTGATGATAGGTTTAAATATCATCTTGACCGTTATAAGTACCCCGATCGCTATCCCGGTGTTGATGCCCAAGTACATCGTTATGAAGGTTCTTTATTTCTGGAACAACTTAACTCACGGTTAAGTGCCACTAAATATTTATTTGGTAACAATGTAGCATTGGCTGATATGGCGATCGCACCTTTTGTTCGTCAATTCGCTCATACAGATCCAGCTTGGTTCAACGAACAGCCTTGGCCACCGCTACAAGCTTGGTTAGCAGAGTTTACAGACTCTCAAATTTATAGCAGTGTGATGCAGAAATACCCGAAATGGGAATCCGGTAATGCAGGCGTTGTTTTTCCTTGATGGTAAGTAGGTATTCTTATTCGCTGCCCGGATATTTATTGAATACCAAAATGTTAGTTACCATGCTAAACTTATTGTTTTCCGAATAGCAGATTGACTGTCATTTGACTAAAAAAGCGACGCCGGCGAAACTCGCATCTTGCTAATTTTTTTAATGTGAAAGGATGTACTGTATTCTAGTAAGTATTGTCAGGCTAAAACTATGATTGATGTTGGTTCATTAGTTCGATCGCCCAGAAACGATTTGGGAGTCGGAAAAGTTGTCGAGGTATCGCGTACCGAGGCGGTAGTTGAATATTTTTGCTCAGTTAAAAACCGCATCCGCAAAACTGTACCCTTGGGTTTGCTGCAAGAAGCCAGACTTCAGCGCCAAACCCGCTGCTACCTCTGGAGTACCACTCAGGAAAGATGGATTATCGGTCGAGTTTATGACTGGGATGAAGATAAATTAGAGTACGAAATTGACCTGCCCGACAGCCAAAGTTTGCAAGCTGTCGAAAGCGAACTTTACGTTCGCTGCAATATCCCGATCGCCGATCCGATCGACATTTTAGCAGTCAAAGGCCAAGAAACGCCGTATTTTCACGATCGCCGATTGGCATTCGTTCAATCTGCGATCGAACAGCGGGCCGTCAGCCGCGGCATGACCGGTTTAATTTCTGCTAACATAGACCTCTATCCGCACCAAGTTGAAGTCGTCCGGCGCGTCCTAGAAGACCCAATCGTGCGCTATTTATTAGCCGACGAACCAGGACTGGGAAAAACAGTAGAAGCCGGCACAATTCTCCGCCAATTTCTGCTAGATGAACCCAACGGACGCGCTGTGGTTCTGGTTCCGAAATACCTGCTCGAACAGTGGCGGCAGGAGTTAGAAAATAAATTCTATTTGTCTCATTTTGCTGACCGAGTGCAGCTTGTTGCTATTAGCGAAATCAATCAAGTTAGCCGCAATGCTAACCTAGATTTTCTGATTGTGGATGAAGCGCATGATGTGGCAGCAATGGCAAATTCGAGCGATCGCGCTCAGCAGCAGTCCTTTGAACTCTGTCAGAAACTAGCTCAAAAAAGCAAAAATGTATTGTTATTATCTGCAACGCCAGTTATCGGCCATGAGCAAGATTTTCTAACGATGCTGCACTTGCTAGATCCGACAAGTTACCGTCTTAATGACCTGGAAAGCTTCAAAGAACAGGTGCAAAACCGTCAAGAAATCGGCCGCGCTTTGCTGGATTTCAGAGAAAAGGCCAAGCCTGCTGTTTTGCAAACAAAACTCGCTCAACTTCGCACTATTTTTGCCAAAGATGATTATTTAATCGGATTAGCAACAGAGTTAGAAAGTTGTTTGAAAACTAAAGAAACCGCAGAACAGGCTCGGCTTGTCCGAACTATTCGCACTCACGTTAGCGATACCTACCGCCTGCATCGTCGCATCCTTCGCAACCGCCGGGATGCGGTTGAGGATGTGATTTTCGAGCGAGAGGCTGTCCCTAAAACTGAGTACGATCTGAATGATGAACAGTGGTCGGAAATTCAAACCGTACTCGATAAATGGCGCACAGTCGCTCCCAAGTCTAGCGAATATCAGAGAATATTTCTGCTATTTTTCCGCGCTTCTGGTACTTGGCTGAATGTTTTAGAACGGGTTGTCAAAGCTCGCTTGCAGAAAAAATCGACTCCTGAACTCGATCGCGAATTTGGACAAAATGACACAGCAATTTTGACCAAAACGGAGCTGTTTCCAGAAGAAAGGGAAATGCTGGAAACCTTGCTCAATACCCTGGAAAAGCCCCAGGAAGGACTCGATCGACTGAGTTTGTTACGAATCGCCATTCTCCGATTTTTGGCAGTTGCTTTGAAGGTTCCGCGCGAGTATCACAGCAAACCTCGCGATTTGCTGTCGAGAATTCAACAGCAAATTAAACGGCCGATTCCAGGCGAGCGTTTCCCGAAAATTGTGATTTTTACCAGTTTTACTGCAACTTGTAAAGAGATTGCGGAAAATTTAGCGAAAATCTTTGGTAAAAATGCGATCGCCAGCCATGACACGAGCAAATCGGCTGATGATGTTGAGGCTAGTCTCAAGCGGTTTAAGACTGAACCGCATTGTTTTATCTTAGTGTGCGATCGATCGGCGGAAGCAGGGGTAAATCTGCAATTGACAGATTGGCTAGTTCACTTCGATTTGCCGTGGTTTCCCAACCAGTTAGAACAAAGACTCGGCAGAGTCGATCGCATTGGTAGCAAAATGGGAGTGCAATTTTGTTTGTTTGCAGGCCCGGATATGCCAGAGAGTCCCCACGAAGCTTGGTTTCAAGTTTTAAAAGATGGGTTTGATATCTTCAACAAATCTCTTGCCAGCCTTCAGTTTTATGCTGAGGAAAAACTTCTCAAACTTGAAGAAAAGTTGTTTGCTGAGGGAGGCAAGGGCTTATCGAGCGAAATTGAAGCGATTAAAACTGAAATCGAACAAGAGAAAATCAAAATTGATGAACAGTACGTTCTCGATGAAATTGATACTCTTGATGACAGCGCATCTCAGTATTTTGAGTCTCTCGATAACTGCGATGCTAAGCATAAAGAAATGCAGCGGTCTACAGAAGGTTGGTTGTGTCAAGCTCTTCACTTCAAACAAATCGAACATCCGAGTATATCGGGGCTGATGCGCTATAAACCTACTCAAAAAACTTTAATTCCCTCGAACGATTTGATGACCAGATTGGTTCCTTATTGCCAGCAATATGGTAGTTACAATCGCCGCATTGCTCATCAGAATGCGGATGTGGCTCTTTACCGCATTGGTGAGGGATTGATCGATGCAATTAGCTCTTATATTCGCTGGGACGATCGGGGCCAAGCTTTTGCCATGTGGCGGCATGATGAAAGTTGGGATGCGGAACCCGGGAAGGAGTGGTTTGGCTTTCAGTTTAATTATTCCATCCAGACTGATGTGCAACCGGCAGAGCAAGTTTTGCAAGCACAAAACATCGAAAATTACAACTT
Organism: Microcoleus sp. S36b_A4; assembly: GCF_036700645.1. Taxonomy (NCBI): domain Bacteria; kingdom Bacillati; phylum Cyanobacteriota; class Cyanophyceae; order Oscillatoriales; family Microcoleaceae; genus Microcoleus; species Microcoleus sp. S36b_A4. Next base: position 28,470 of record NZ_JAUBPI010000029.1, read on the forward strand.
GAAAGCTTTGCAGCGCCGCGCTGATGCTCTGTTTCTGCCCATTTTTGAAACTGTGTTTGTAGATGCTCGCAGCGAAGAAATGTCACTGGTGGAAGATGCGGAAATTCTAGCGATTTTGCAGCGGGCTTATAAGGGGAAAGGCGGGCAGAATCGGGATTACAATTTGTCGAAAAATCGCACATCGCTGATTGACAGTTTTGTCGATCCGCTAGAATGGGATGATTTTTGTCAAAAGGGACGGGTGGTATCGGAGAAATTGTTGCGCGGGCGATCGGCTTTTGTGGAAATGTGCGATCGATCTGCTGTCACGGCTGCAATCCAACTCGAAAACCGGGTGAATCAATTGCAGTTGCGCTTGCATCGACTTTCTAAATCCGAACAACTTTTAGAATCGGTTTTGGCTGATGAAATCAATACCGAAAGTTTGTTGAATCAAGCGGTTTTAGCTGGTATTCGCCGCCCGCACATGACTCTTGAGTCTGTGGGATTTATTGTGATTTCTGGGCGTCCTCCTGTAAAGTCGGAGGATGAAGGATAATTTGTTTGGTAGGGCGATCGCTCTTTTTGGGGGCGATTCCCTACCCTTCGGGATAGCTTCGCTTCACGCTTTTTTTGAACCGCAGATGTAGGCAGATAAACGGGGATGGACGCAGATGAAGGAAAGGGCGATCGGTTTTATCTAAACTGCGGAAATGACAGCAATTTTTAGGTGATGGGACTGCAAAAATGGTAAGATAAAAGGAGTAGTAATGAGTAGCAGTGATTTAGTTAAAAGCCACGCTTCGGCCTGACATCAAAGCGCGTCGATCGCATGGGAATTGAACCGCACAGCTAAAATGAAGAAGTCTCCGATCAAAATTTTGCTCGTAGATAATGATGGAGGGCTGAGTGCAACACTGGCAAAGGTGTTGGAGGCAAATCATTACGGGTTTGATCGTGCAAATGATGGACAAGTGGGCCTAGACTTGGCAGCCACAATTGAGTATGACCTGATATTGTTAGATGTGCAAGTTCCCAAACTAGATGGAATTAGTCTATGTCGGCAATTGCGATCGCAAGGCTACTGCAAACCGATCCTGTTAATGACGGCAAAGGATTCAGATGCGGAGGTGGTGGCTCTTTTCGATGCGGGAGCAGATGATTACATCAGCAAGCCTTTTGCTACGAAAGTATTACTGGCAAGAATCCGAACTTTATTGCGACGCAGTAAAGCACTTTATCCAGGAGGTTATACTCAGAATTCAGCGGCTAATACATTGACTTGGGGATATCTTTGTTTAGATTTAGAGTCTGGTAGAGTGACTTTTTGCGAACAAATAATTTCACTGACAGCAACAGAATATAATCTGCTGGAATTATTACTGCGAAATCCCGATCGCATCTTTAGCCGCAGTGCTATTTTGGATCGGCTGTGGGGATTTGATGACGCACCAACCGATCGCGCCATTATCACTCATATTAAGGATGTCAGAAAGAAACTGAAGGCCGGCGGCTTAACTGAAGAAATCATTGAAACAGTTTATGGCATGGGCTATCGACTGAAACCGTACACCCCATCTGCGTCGTCTCATTCAAATAATTCTGGGATTGAGCGCCCCCAAAAACATCAATCTCGCGGGGTAGATAAGTCCGATATCGACAAAGTTTTAGAGCGGTTTCGGGGAGGCTTCGACCAACAAATTGCTGTATTGGATCAGGCAAAAACTGCTATATTAGCAGGAAAATTAGAAACTGAATTACAGCAATCGGCAAAACGTGAAGCTCATAAATTGGCCGGCTCTCTGGGATCTTTTGGTTATCCCGAAGGCTCGAAATTGGCACGCTCTGCAGAGCATTTGCTAATAAACGATCGCTCTTTGACTGCTGAGGAAATTACCCGCTTCTCGGAATTGGTGACAGGATTACAGCAGGAATTAGCCACAACACTTATTAAATCAACCGCAGCACCAGTTTCTACTATTTCAATTTTCAACTATCGGGTTTTGGTAGTTGATGATGATACTGCATTAACGGAGCGATTGAAAGTAGAATCCGCAGCTTGGGGATTGCGGATGAAAATTGCGCCGAATATTACTGCTGCCCGATCGCGTCTTGCCCTGTCCATGCCCGATGTGATGTTACTAGATTTAAGTTTTGCAGAGACAGAGGAAGATGGATTGACGCTACTGCGAGAACTGACCGAGCGATCGCCTAACCTGCCTATAATTGTTTTTACCGGACGAGATAGCCTTGCCGATCGCTTGGCTGTATCGCGCTTAGGTGCTAAGCAATTTCTCCACAAACCTGCAACCACCGAGCAAATTTTTCGAGCGATTTCCCGTGTTCTACCCAGTCCCAAAACTTCAGAAGCCAAAGTCTTAATCGTAGATGATGACCCTGTGATGCTGGTTAAATTATCAGCGTTACTGACTCCCTGGGGAATTGAGGTGACAAATCTCAAAGAACCACAGCAATTTTGGGAGATGTTAATTAGCACTGAACCCGATTTAGTAGTGCTGGATCTAGAAATGCCGATCGTCAGTGGCTTAGAATTGTGTCAGGTCGTCCGACAAGATATCCAATGGGAAAATTTACCGATTTTGGTGGTGACAGCCCATACCGATCCAGAATCTCTGCAACAAGCCTTTGCAGCGGGAGCCGATGATTTTATTACCAAGCCGGTACTAGGGCCTGAATTAGTCACGCGGGTACTCAGCCGAATCAAGCGCACTCGTCCTTTACTTCAGGGTGGGAATACTTAAATAAAACTTATACCAATTTTTTATGAGGCTGCATAGAATCCGATCACCCTGGCGCCCCCCTTAATAAGGGGGGGACAAGATTCCGATCAAAGTCCCCCAACAACCAGGAGGATTTAGGGGGATCGAGATATGTGCAACTTCACATTAAATTGGTATTACGCACAAGGGCTAAAAACCCGGTTTCGGCTTCAATCTAAAAAATGTAATTAATTAAGTAGATTAATGATAGATCATACTGATGAGAATTATGGGGAATTGCAACAACAGCAACAACAAATCCTTGCTAAAACCGCACTTTCTCTCTCCGAATCCATCCAACTAGAAGATATTCTCAACACTACGGTAACGGAACTCAGAAACATTCTGCAATGCGATCGCGTAATTATCTTCCAATTTGCTCCAGACTGGAGCGGCAAGGTGGTGGTAGAGTCAGTTGGTTCAGAATGGAGATCAATCTTATCCACTCAGATACAGGAGCCTTGCTTTGCTGAAAGCTATATCGAACCCTTCAAACAAGGCTTATTCACATCTAAATCAGATATTTATACTGCCGAAATTGATACTTCTCACCGGGAATTCCTGCCAAATTTTCACGTTACAGCTAGCCTGGTTATTCCTATCCTTAAGGGAGAAGAACTTTGGGGATTATTGATTGCCCATCAGTGTACAGAACCTCGCGAATGGCAACCATCAGAAATTGAACTCATGCGACAGCTAGCAACTCAAGCTGGAATTGCCATTCAGAAAGCTGATTTATTTGAGCAAGTACAAACGGAACTGAGGGAGAAAAAACAAGCAGAAATTGCCCTACAACAACTCAATACTGAACTCGAACAACGAGTCATAGAACGGACAGCAGAACTCACTGAAGTCAACCATAGCTTGCAACAATATATCCATCAAGTTGAAGACCTATATAATAATGCTCCCTGTGGCTATCATTCCCTAGATGCAGCAGGAACAATAATTATGATTAATGATACGGAACTGAAGTGGTTAGGCTATACCCGCGATGAAATTGTGCATAAAAAGAAATTTGTTGATTTAATGACAGTTGAAAGCAAAAATATTTTTTATCACAACTTTTCTTTGTTTAAGAAACAAGGACACATCAATAATTTAGAGTTTCAGATGTTGAATAAAAACGGAAAACTCATTTGGGTAAACTTAAATGCTACAGCAAGTTATGATGAAGCAGGTAACTTCATGATGAGTCGTTCTAGCGTATTTGATATCACCGATCGCAAACTGACTGAAGAAGCATTCCGCCAATATGAACGCATCGTCTTCAATACAACAGATGGGATTGTGTTGATGGATCGCAACTATACTTATCAAATAGTCAATCAAGCTTATTTGACTTGGTGCAACAAATCTGAAAGCGAAGTGATCGGAAATTATGTTAGGAATATCCTGGATGCAGACGTGTTTGATAATATGATAAAACCTCGGTTAGACAGATGTTTGGATGGCGAGAAAATTCAGTATGAAAACTGGTTTACTTCTCCCAATTTAGTCAGGCAATTTTTGAGCGTTACTTATACACCTTTACGTGATGCAGGCGAAAATATTGTAGGGATAATCGTTATTCTGCGCGATCTGACTAAACTTAAACAAGCCGAACAAATGCTGGAGCTTCAGGCTGTCATTACCCGCAACATGGCGGAAGGCATTTGTTTAGTAAGAGCAGAGAATGCAGTTATTGTCTATGCCAATCCTAAATTTGAGCAGATGTTTGGCTATGACTGTGGCGAACTCAACGGTCAGCACGTTTCGATTCTCAACTATGCCACCGAATCGGTCAGCCCTGAAGAGGTAAATCAAGCCATTCGGTCTGCCGTTTTACAAAGGGGTGAATTTAGTTATGAAGTTCAGAATGTCAAGAAAGATGGGACTCCATTTTGGTGTAGTGCCACTTGCTCTGCATTCAATCATTCCGACTATGGCGATGTTCTGGTGGCCGTTCATCAAGATATTACCGTAGCGAAGCACCTCGAAGAAGTTCGACAAGAGGCGGAAGCAGCCTTACTACAAAAATCCCGAAAGGAAAATTTGCTCTGGAGGATTACTCAAGGGATTCGCAAATCTTTGGATCTGAATGCGGTTCTAAATACTGCTGTTACTGAAATCAGGCAGACATTACAAACTGATCGCACTGCCATTTACCGCTTTAATCCTGATTGGAGTGGTGATTTTGTCGTGGAGTCAGTTGGTGAGGGTTGGGTAAAACTGATAGGGAGCGACCTTCAAAAAAATTGTGCAGATACCTATCTGCAAGAAACTCACGGCGGTCGCTTCCGCAATCATGAAAACTTGGTGATTAATAATATTTACAGCGCTGAAATTCAACAGTGTCATATCGAGCTAGTGGAACAATTTCAAGCAAAAAGTTATGCAGTTTTCCCGATATTTTTGAGAGAAAAGCTCTGGGGTTTGTTAGCTATCTACCAAAATACGGCACCTCGTCAATGGCAATCGTGGGAAATAGAATTAGTTGAACAGATTGCCAGCCAATTGTCGATCGCCATTCAGCAATCCAAACTCTACCGACAACTTAAGCTAGAACTGCAAGAACGTAAGCAAGCCGAAGCCACGATCCGAGAAGCCGAACGACGCTGGCGATCGCTTTTGGATAACGTGCAGTTGATTGTTGTCGGACTTGATATAAGGGGAAATGTCAATTATGTTAATCCTTTCTTCTTACAAATCACAGGATATACTCACCCCGAAGTTATGGGAAAGAATTGGTTTAAAGAATTATTACCCCGTTCTATTCAACAATCGATTAAAGTTGTTTTCTCGGAAGTTTTAGCCCAAAAATATCATGTCTATTATCAAAATCCTATCTTGAAAAAATCGGGTGAAGAACGGTTCATTGCTTGGAACAATACCGTTCTGCGAGATTTAGAGGGAAACATCATTGGAACTATCAGCATTGGGGAAGATATTACCGAACGACAAAGGCTCGAACACATTAAAGATGAGTTCATTGGCATTGTCAGCCATGAACTTCGCACTCCTTTGACAGGAATCCAAATGTCATTGGGACTAATAAAAAGTGGGGTTTATGATAAAAAACCAGAAAAATCTAGACGCATGATTGAAATTGCCCTCCTTGATACCAATCGTTTAGTGAACCTGGTTAATGATATTTTAGATCTGGAACGCCTAGACTCCGGGCGGGCAATTGTGGAGAAAACTGTTTGCAAAGCTGCAGATTTGATGCAGCAAGCAGTAGATTGCATTCAGGCGATCGCTACTCAACAACGGATCTCATTAATCGTTACCCCCACGGATGCCGAAGTCTGGGCAACAGGAGATGCGATCGTCCAAACTTTAACAAATTTGCTCAGTAATGCAATTAAATTCTCACCTGCCGATTCCACAATTCATCTGAGTGCCGAAAACCAGACAGACTTTGTGCTGTTCCAAGTTAGCGATCGCGGACGAGGCATTCCTGCCGATAAACTAGAACTGATTTTTGGGCGATTTCAGCAAGTCGATGCCTCCGACTCCCGTGAAAAAGGAGGCACCGGTTTAGGTTTAGCAATCTGTCGCAGTATTGTTGACCGGCATGGCGGCAAAATCTGGGCGGAAAGTATCTTAGGTGAAGGCAGCACATTTTGCTTTACCCTACCCTTACCCACCACTGAATAACGCTTAGATTAATCTGTACCATCAATCCAAAATCCAAAATCTCCAATCCAAAATCCCATGACAGACAGACAAATTCTAGTTGTTGACGATGAAGAACACCTTCGGGAACTTGTGCAAGCCTGCTTAGAAGATTTAGGCGGATGGGAAACAGTGGGGGCAGGATCGGGAGAGGAATGTTTACAAATACTGCAAATAGAACAACCCAACGCTATTTTGCTGGATGTATCTATGCCGGGAATGGATGGGTTTGCCGTGTACGAGATCCTCCAGTCCGATCCGATTACCCGATCGATTCCAGTGATTCTGCTGACAGCGAAAGTTTTGCCCAGCGATCGGGCTAAATTTGCCCAAATGGCGGTAGCTGGGGTAATTGCCAAACCGATCCAACCAATCACCCTGACGGAAGAAGTAGCAGAGATTTTGGGATGGGATGAATAACTTTCACCATTTTTGTGAATTATTGTAACAATAACCCAATCTTTACCAAATCCTTACCGTTGCTATTTAGTCTCCTGTTATGCAGCTAACAGTTCTTTGCATTAGGAGGAGACTCAATGAATGCTTTTCAGGCTTTGAATGATATAAATCAGGAGCTCGCAGGTTCATTTTCCGGTTTGCCCACTGGTTGTCAGCAATCCACACTTTGGATTGCTCATACAGAGGAAACACCGATCACAGGCATTAAAATTCAAGAAAAGGATTTAACACTTATCCTTAAAGTTCACATTTCTGACATTGATCTTGTCAAATTGAATCTCCAAATCACTCCAGAAACTGTTTTAATCCAAGGTCAACCTACCGAAGTGGCTGTAGTAGAAGGTTATTTCCTTCCTAGTGGATTTCAAAGTCTCATTCCGTTGCCCCACCGCGTACATCCTGAAATCTATGCGGCTGAAATAGACCAGGATGGTTTAATACTTCAGATTGCTAAAGAGTTGAGAGTTGAGCAATCCGAAGTTCGGATTCAATTCTCAAATATACATCTTTAAGCGATTGCTTAAAGATTTGTATTTGAGACCCAATTGGCAACCGAAAAATTGATTTCTAATCAACCAAAATAAAATGAACACTTTACAAGTAGCTAATTATGATGGCAGTCTCCTGCCCGAAAACAAGATGAAAGGGAAACAAATTCTCATCGTTGATGACCAAGAACACCTCCGCGAACTGATACAGATGTGCCTGGAAGACCTCGCGGGATGGGACACCCTGGTGGCCGAATCAGGAGAAGAATGTTTACAAATCCTACAAACAGAACGACCTAATGCTATTTTGCTGGATTTATCAATGCCGGGAATGGATGGGTTTGCTGTGTACGATCGTCTCCAATCCAATCCCATAACTCGATCGATTCCAGTGATTCTGCTGACAGCAAGAGTTCTGTCAACCGATATGGCTCAATTTGCCCAAATGGGTGTTGCTGGGGTAATTCCCAAACCATTTGAAGCCACCACCCTGCCGGGAAAAGTGACAGAGATTTTGGGATGGGATGATTGACACTCCCTGGTATGGCAGATGCAGGATTCTTAAGACTTTACCTCTACATTGATAGAGTTGCTGCTTCTACGCAGCTTACAGCACTTGGCAACAAGAGACAAATACACTTTCATCTATAAAAAAGAGGTTTTTATGACAAGCTGTCCTTGCTGCACGAATCAAATGCTGCGTCACGTTCGCCAAAGTCAAGTATACTGGTTGTGCCGTCAGTGTTGGCAAGAAATGCCTGTTTACCCTCTTAACAGCTACGGTTCATCGCTCTCTATAAATTTAGTTAGAGAGTTAAGGATTAAGAAGCAACTTTCTTCAGAGGCGATAGTTTAAAGGTTAAATTCCCTCGCACAGGCGGGACGCCCGTGCCACGATGGAGGCGGATGGATAAAAGGGATCTCGCACTTACCCACTAAACCTCTTCAAAAATTGCGCCTCGCTGCTGTAGATTCACCTGCATCTCCTCATCGATTCCTGAATTATTCCCGAATCTGGCTGACTCGACATTTGCACCACTGAAATTAGTATTTGTTAAGTTCACTTCCAGCAGATTTGCGCCGCTCAAATTGGCACCGCTGAGGTTAGCTAAAGCTAGACTTGCTTTGTGCAAATCTGCGCCGCTTAAATCAGCATTTCCTAAGAAAGCGCCACTCAAATCTGCACCGCCGAATTTGGCATTTTGTAGGTTGGCGTCGCTGAAATCGGCATCGTTTAAGGTTGCGCCCCGGAAATTTGCCCGATCGAGATTGGCGCTGCTAAAATCCACTGCACTTAAAGTTGTTCCGCGCAAGCTGCTACCCGCGAAATCCAGTGCTGGATTGAGATTAGCGATTTTTGCCAACTCTACAAAGTTGTCCGTTTCAGCGGAAATAATGCGATCGACCATTTCCTGCAATTCCGATTCAGCTTCCGGGACACTTTCCTCTTCAGGCTGTTCAATCGGAGGCAAATTGTAGGATAATAGCGCCCAACTGAGAGCAGGTTTGAGTTTATTGGCTTGCAGGTATGCAGTCAGAATTCTTTCTAAAACAGAATGTTGATTGGGCGTGATTTCGTGCGGCCACAAACCCTCAGCATCTGTGAGATAAATATCTTCTTTAGTCACTTCAAAAGCCGCCGCCATCCGAAATTCTTTGGCAGTAATTTCTCCCAGCTTAGCACTTTTTAGCAAACCTTTTAATACTGATTTGCCTTGTTCTACTGCAAAAATCCAAGCTGGCTTTGTATCATCGCTGATTGTGGAAACGTGACAAAATATGCTCTCTGTCTCCTTAATTTTTTCCAAATTCTCGCCACCCTGAACTCCCCGCTGACTTTCGCTTACTAAAATTTCTGCACTGCTTTGAATGGGCAGGGTTTCTCCTATTGGCAAAAGCTTGAAAGCACCGACTAACTGACGTGATGCTACGGGTATTTCGCAGTTTTCTAGATAGAGTTTGAGCGTCCCGCCTTGCAGACCAAATTTGACGCGACCACCTAGCAGGGGTTCCCAATGCTCGTTAAAATTCAGGCTCAAGTGAATGTCGAGCTGCTGGGTTTGGGGTGCAACCGATGGAACGGGAATTGCTTCTAATTGCATCCACAAGCAATCTGGGTATTTGTTGTGAGACTCTAGCGATCGCATATCGGGTAGAATTGCTGGCACTACCAGCCTGTAATTGATATTTAAATTAGTTTATCATCTCTATTTGATCACAACACAACTTTTTTTTGTGGTTAAAATTGTAAATTTTGTTTAATTTTCTCCGCCCTTCATTGGTTTTGCTGAATGTGGCTTTTTACCCAATTCCGAAATGCTTTCACTAATTCCAAATAGTCCATTGTTTCTGCTTGTTCCAAAAATCTGACAATCTCTAATATCGGTAAGCTAGGAAATGCTAAACTGATCTCGCACTCAACGTATTCTCCATTTTCCAATCTGTTGATTCTGAATCGCACTCCATTATAAATCCAAACTTCCGGCACTCCCAGATCCGCATAAATCTGCAAACTATTTTCGGAACGACTGGTAATATCAATTTCTACCACTAAATCCGGTGGCGGATCTTGATTCATGTCGATTCTTTTTTTACCTTTAACTGCACTAACATTTTGGATGTAAAAACATTCATCAGGTTCTACACCGCTAAGTTCAGGACGCTTGAAAGTTGTGGAACCCCGGGGGGCAATGTTGAGTTCCAATTCTTCTGCTAGGGTTTCAACAAATCGACCCATTACTTTTTTGTAAAGTTCGTGTTCTGGAGAAGGTACCATAATTTCCAGATTGCCGCGATTATATGTCAGTCGAATTTGCCGATCGCCGATTTCGGCAAGCAAATTTTCGTAGGTTTGCCAACTGATACCCGATAGCTGGACAATTTGTTCGGGTGGGGCGAGAGTTTTAGCAGTCATCTGATTTTAGATTTTAGATTTTAGATTTCTCCCGCGAATAAATCGGGGGTCAGAAACCAAATTGTTTTGGATGATAGTGCTAGTTTTATGCTTCATTCCTTTGCACTTTTACATTATATCATCGAAAAAAGCTCGATCGCTCTTTAAATTACTGAGTTAAAATATCTGCTATCGAGCCAGATTTTTTACTCACCACTCTGCGCGGGAAATACCGAAGACAAATCTAGAGACAACTCGGTCAAACCCGGAATTACCACCGTCTGATTTGGCAGAACAACTCGTTGCAATTGATAACTATAACTCCCGTTTTGTTTCTGATAAGGTTCGCTGTGCATTTCCAGTTGAGTATCTACCAAATTAAATATCCAATAATCAGAAATTCCCGATTCAGCATAGAGAGATAACTTGGTTATCCTGTCGTATTTCAAAGTAGAATCGGAAACCTCAATTACCAGCAAAATATCAGGAGGCTCCGGGTGAGAAGATAAATAATTATCAGAACGATTGCGAGCAATAACAACATCAGGCTCTGGTTCGCTATCAGCCGACAAAATAATCGGCTCTTGACCGCGCACGATCGCTCGTTCTTCCAGCAGTGGGTACAATTTTTTAAGCAATAGCGAATTACAAACAGAGTGAAACGTACCTTTAGCAGCCATGATAATAATTTCTCCGCGAATCAATTCAACTCGGTCATCGGGGGCGAAAAATCCGAGTTCTCCCAAACGGTGATATTCGGCGATCGAGAATCGTTTTACAGTTACGGCAGTCATAGCTTTTCTTACCCTCTACAATTACCAACATTTCCCATTCTACTCAAAAATCCCGCCCCGTGCCCTTAATTCAACCTTCAGGGCTTCCGAAATTCCCACACAACCAAAAAACTTCGCATTTTCCACCACCGTATTTTTCAAATCAGCGCGGCTCAAATCAGTACCTTTTAAATTCGCACCACTCAAATTAACACCGCTTAAATCAGCATTTTTGAAATCAGTATTTGTCAAATTTGCATTTACTAAAATCGCATTCGGTAAATAAGCACTGCTCAAATTTGCGCCGGTTAAATTTGCACCGCTCAAATTCGCACGGGGCAGCTTTGTCCGCATATCAGCACCGCTCAAATTGGCGCTGCTGAGTTCAGCATCCCGCAAATTAGCATTGCACAAATTAGCATCAATTAAAATAGCAGCGCTCAGCAAAGCACCGCTGAGATCGGCCAAAGTCAAATCGGCTCCCCGGAGGTTGGTTTCGCGCAAATCCGCACCGTTAAAATCAGCGTAGTGCAAGTCAAAACCGCTTAAATTAGCTCCAGCAAAATCCTCAATCGGATTTAAACCCACTGTTTCTGCAAGTTGTACAAAACTCTTATTTTTATCAATTAAAAACAGTTCGCGGACGATCGCCAATTGCTGCTGTCGGTACTCGTCGGCCTTGTCGTAATCTGCTAAATACTTGTAACCGAGCTTCAAATACTTGAGAGCATTACGCTCAATGCGATCGTCCTTGCTGGTGCGCGCGAGCGACAACTGCTCGTGATAACATTCGATCGCACCAGGCAAATCTCCATTAGCATCGTAAGCTAGCGCCAAATTGCCCAAAGTTTCCAACTCAGAGCGCCCGTCGCCAGTGTCCCGCGCGATCGCCAAACGCTGCTGCTGGTAATCAATAGCACCAGAAAAATCCTCAAGAGCACAGCAAGCATTGCCCAAATTTCCCAAAGCATTCGCCTCGCCCCGGCGATCCCCAATTTCCCGCGCTAACAGCAAATGCTGCTGGTAGCAGTCGATCGCCTGAGCATAATTTCCCAGCGCTTCGTAAGCTACGCCCATATTACCCAGCGCGGCACCCGATCGCCGCTTATCGTCCATTGAGCGATACAGCGCCAGCGCTTCCTGCCAAGAACCCAGCGCCGCCTCAAATTGGCGTGCCTGATATTGCGAAATCCCCTGCTTGATTAGCTCGCTAGCTTGTTCGCTCATAATGTCAAAATTAGTTAATAACTAAAGTTGATATTAATCGACTCAAAGCGGTAATTGCTAATCGGTAATCAGTAATCGGGAATCGGTATGGCCAACCCCCCTCTCCCCGATCCGTATTTTCACGTCCGTGCAAAAAAAAAGACCAAAAAAAGAGAGAGCTACCTAAGTAACTCTCTCTGCCATCAGGGTGCATCTACATAACACAATATAACATGATAGGGATGAGGGGTGTCACCCCCAAACGTGAAGATGTTGTAAAGAAATGTAGATTAATTATAAAGTTACGATCCCCCCAGAAGGGCGAGATCGGGAAAAACCGATCGCCCGCTGCTGTATCCGCTACACGACCCCCTTAACGACTGCTTAGCCTGGGGCGTTAAGCTTGGCCGTCAGCAGCTCATTCGTCAGTTTGGGATCGGCGCGGCCGCCCGTTTCCTTCATCACCTTGCCGACAAAAAAGCCCAGCAGCTTAGTTTTACCGGCTCGGTACTGTTCCAGCTCCTTGGGATTGGCTGCCAACACGGCATCGATCGCTTGCTCGATCGCCCCCGTATCCGAAATTTGAATCAAACCCTTGCTTTCAACAAACTTCTGAGGCGAACCACCGTTTGCCAGCAATTCCGGCAAAATATCCTTAGCGATTTTGCCACTGATCGTACCGGCATCAATTAACCCCAGCAGTTCGGCTAAATCCTGCGGTTGGAAAGGAATTTCTCCGATCGCCAGCTTTTCATTTTTGAGATAAGCAGTAATATCGCCCATCACCCAATTGGCAGCTTGTTTAGCCACAGCGCCGGCGGCGATCGATTTTTCAAAATACTCCGCCACCGCTTTGTCGTCAGTCAGCACCCGCGCGTCGTAGGGAGAAAGACCGAGCTCAGTTTCGTAGCGATTGCGCTTTTGGGCCGGCAATTCTGGCAGTTGAGCTTGCCAATCCTGCAATTGCTCGGCCGAAACTTTGATCGGAGGCAAATCCGGTTCCGGGAAATACCGATAATCGCTCGCACCTTCCTTAACCCGCATACTGAAAGTACACTGCTTGTTTTCATCCCAAAGCCGGGTCTCTTGAATGATGGTTTCGCCATTTTCCACAGCTTGAATTTGCCGCTCGATCTCATAATCGATCGCCCGTTCGATCGCATTAAAAGAGTTCATATTTTTAATTTCCACCTTCGTGCCGAACTCTTTTCTGCCCACGGGGCGCACCGAAATATTCACGTCGCACCGGAGCGAACCTTCCTGCATATTCCCGTCGCCAACACCGATGTAGCGCACGATCCGGCGCAATTCTTGACCGTATTCGGCAGCTTCCGCGCCCGATCGCAAATCCGGTTCCGAAACAATTTCGATTAGAGGCACACCGGCGCGGTTGTAATCCACCATTGAATAAGTAGAACCGCTGAGCCGATCGCTGCCGCCGTGAACCAATTTTCCGGCATCTTCCTCCATGTGCAAGCGAGTGATCCCGATTTTTTTTCTAGTAGAATTTCCCGTTTCATCCACGAGTTCAATTTCTAGCCAGCCGTTAGTAGCGATCGGCAAATCGAACTGAGAAATTTGATAATTTTTCGGCAAATCGGGATAGAAATATTGCTTGCGGTCAAACTTACTGTAAGGTGCGATTTCGCAGTTGAGAGCCAGCCCTGCTTTCACCGCATACTCCAGCACTTTTTGATTTAATACGGGCAAAACTCCCGGCATTCCCATACAAATTGGGTCAATGTTAGTATTTGGGGCATTGCCAAATTCTGTAGAAGAACTGGAGAAAATTTTAGTATTGGTACTTAATTGACAATGAGTTTCGAGGCCGATAATGGCTTCGTACTGAGTTCGGTTTTTTATCGAAGAGGGTGCAGAAGCAGTCATAAGCAATTTAAAAGACTGAATAACTTTAGATTTTATTTTAGCTTTTTATTGACCAAAGTGATTGGAGAGTATTTGGAGGTAGGCGCGGTTTCATTGGTGTCAACAAGCGCGTCAAACCCTGAGTTCGGCAGGTTTAAACCCCTGACGTACTTGGGGAAAGCGTGTTTAGTTGAGACAAATGGATATCTGCATAGGCAACGCCCTGCTACAGATTCGCGATCGACCCACGCCCCCAGCCACGCCGCTCTCCTTTTGAGCGCCCCCAAACAACAACTCTGTGCAAAAATATACTTAGCGCCTGCTCCTGCCCGCACCCTTCCCTTATCCAGGAGAGTTTTAGATCCATCCACCACAATTGCTGATCAATCTGCACCCCAAATCCTTTGACTGGCAGTATTTAATAACGCCCGCCGCTTCCAACGATCGGCTCCACGCACAGACTAAAAATTAAAAATGTATAATTTAACAGGAAATTACATATTTTTATTTTTTAAGCTTTAATTTTGAACTCTCAAAGTAACACTTGCCTAAGTGTCAAAACTATGCCTGAAATTCCAGTTGAAAGTGCCAAACTGTTTCAGAACAGCATCACTGAGCTAGAGCAGGCGGAATTAGCCCTCGAACTCGCTTGGAACGAACTCGAAAAACAAACAGCAGAAACCATTGCTCACCTTGCCAACGCCGGCTCAGCAAACACACAGGAAATTAGCGATCGCTTGACCGAGGCTAAGCAACTCCGCCAGCAACTTCAAACTCAAATAAAAAAAGCCAACTCGCGGCGGGAATTTCATCTAGAAAACTTACCAATGGCAGTTGTAGAGTGGGACAAAGAATTTCGGGTAGTGCGGTGGTCGCCAATGGCAGAACAAATATTTGGCTGGAGTGCAGCAGAAGTAATCGGCAAATACTGGCACGAATGGTCAATAGTTTATCAAGAAGACTTCGAGGAAGTGTGCGCCGCTACAAATGAACTGTTACACAGCAGAGAAACCCGCAACGTTTGCCGCAACCGCAACTATACCAAAGATGGCTCGATAATTTACTGCGAATGGTACAATTCTGCACTCATCGATGAATCGGGAACAGTAGTTTCAATTCTCTCATTTGCCAGAGACATAACCGAGTTCCAGCGCGCTCAAGAAGAACTGCATCGGCGCGAACAAGCTTTCAGCGCCATCGCCGAAAATGCGACCGATATTATCGCCCGGTTCGATCGCAAACTACGCCTCCTTTATATCAACCCAGCAGTAGAATCAACTCTTGGAAAAAATGCCGAAAATTTGATTGGCAAAACCAACCAAGAATCAGGAATACCACCGCACTTATGCAGCCTGTGGGATGAGGCTTTTATAAAAGTTTTTAGTAGCGGCAAACAAGAAACTATAGAATTTGAGTTTCCCACTTCCGAGGGCATAAAATATTACCACTGTCGAGTCATTCCCGAGTTTGCTGAAGGCAATTCAGTAGAAACAGTTTTATCCATCTCCCGTGACATTACAGAACTAAAACAAGTCGAAGATCAGTTGCGAAAAAGCGAATCCAAATTTAAAGCCATAGTTGATTCTAATATGATCGGCTTAATTTTTTGGGATCTTAACGGCCACATTATAGATGCCAACGCCGCTTTTTTAAACACGGTAAATTATACGCGGGACGAGCTGCTTGCCGGAAAAATTAACTGGCAAGAAATGACACCGCCAGAATACGTGCGTTTAGATACAGAAAAAGTTGCCGAACTGAAGGCTAGAAATACTGTTGTCCCCTTTGAAAAAGAATTTATACGCTCCGATGGTAGCCGCGTTCCGGTGCTGCTGGGCAGCACATTTTTAGAAGGAACGAAGCAGTTAGGCGTCAGTTTTGTGCTGGACTTAAGCGAGCGGAAGCAGGCAGAATCAGAACTGCAAAAGCATCAACAACTTTTAGAGAGTATCCTGACAACTATCCCTAACTTCCTTTACATTTACGATGCAGTAGAAAACAAAAATATTTATGCAAATGAATCGGTCACAGCGATGCTGGGATACACTCCCGAAGAATTGCAAGATTTGGGTACAGACGCTTTAGCTAGCTTAATTCATCCCGATGATATGTTAAAGCTAATTACAGGTATGGAGCGACTCAAATACAGCAGCAATCCCTATGAAACGGATGACAGAGACTACAGAATTAAACACAAAAATGGGGAATGGCGCTGGGTGCACGATCGCTCTACAATTTTCAAAAGAACGCCCGACGGACAAATGAGTCAAATTATCGGTTCCGTACTCGACATCAGCGATCGCAAACAAGCCGAAGAATCATTAAAACAGCAAAAAGAACTGCTGCAAACTATCTTCGACAACGTGCCGATCATGCTCGCTTTCTTAGATAAAAATGGTGAAATAAACTGGGTCAACAGCCACTGGGAACAAGTGCTAGGCTGGAGTTTGGCAGAAATCAAAAACCGTGATATCTTGGCAGAATTTTATCCGCAGCCAGAATACCGTCAATATGTTTGGGATGAAATCCAAGCAGCAAATCAGAAGTGGAGCGACTTCAAAACACAAGTTAGAGACGGGCGAATTATCGACACTTCTTGGGCAAATGTTCGTCTTTCAGACGGCAGTTGTATCGGAATTGGTCAAGATATCACCGAACGCAAACGAGTAGAGTTTAAACTCAAAGAACTCAACGAAACTTTAGAAGCTCAAGTCGCTCAGCGTACCGCAGAATTAGAGACGTTTTTTGATGCTTTGCCCGATCACATTTTTGTGGTAAATCGCGAGAATATGCGACTGTCTTTTGTCAATCAATCGGTTGCCCAAACTGCTGGATTAAATAGCAGGAAAGAGATGCAGGGCAAAACTATTTTTGAATGTTTTTCCCCAGGCAGATCCGCACAATTTTGTAGGGAAAATTCGCAGGTATTTGAAACAGGCGAAACTATGCACTTGCAGGATAAATTTGTGATGGCTGGCGAGACGACTTACTACGATACTTTTAAAATTCCCCTCAGAAATATAGAAGGCAAGGTTTATGCTTTAATTGGTACTTCTCGCGATATCACTGAGTTGGTAGAGACAAAACAAGCTTTGTCAGAACGCACAGAGCAATTAGAAGCTGCCAATCAAGAATTAGAATCTTTTTCTTACTCAGTTTCCCACGACTTGCGTGCACCTTTGCGACATATTTCAGGTTTTGTAGAAGCGTTGAAACAGCGGCTAGAGTTAACTGAGGCTTTGAGCGATCGCAAAATAGTTCACTATATGGAAGTAATTGAAGACAGCAGCCAAAAAATGAGCCTGTTGATTGACGGTTTGCTCGCCCTGTCGCGGGTGAGTCGCACCGAGTTGAGGCAAATTCCGATCGATCTGAGCCGTTTGGTACAAAATGCGATTAAATTGACTAAACCCCCAGCCGTCGCCGATCCGGCCCAAACTCCCCACAGCGTTGAATTTGCCGTCGGAGATTTGCCGACAGTAATGGGAGATCCAACCTTGCTGCAACAAGTGTTCAGCAACTTGATTAGCAACGCCGTCAAGTTCAGCCGCGGACGCACTCCGGCTACAATAGTTATTGAGGGTCTACCGGATGGGACGATTTTTGTCAAGGATAACGGGGTGGGTTTTCCGATGGAATACGCCGATCGCCTGTTTGGAGCCTTTCAGAGGCTGCACTCCCAGAGAGAATTTGAAGGTACGGGCATCGGTTTGGCGATCGTCCAGCGGATTATTCACCGCCACGGCGGCACGGTTTGGGCCGAAAGCCTACCTAGTCAAGGAGCCACGTTTTACTTTAAACTAGCGCAAACAATCTCAAACGGTAATATAGATTCATAAGTTAAGTGTATAAGAGTTTTAAATTCAAAATTTAAAACTCTTATACACTTAAATAAGTCACAATCGGTGAGAGCATCCGAATTGTGGTGTGACAGAAGTGTTCACTGTCAGGAATGAAAGCGAAAGAGCTAGGCTTAGCGGTGCAAGATGCTCGTACTCCTAAAAAACGCTCTTTGAAAAATTGGGATGATCCCCAATGGGTTCGGTCAGCCCTCGACTACCGATGCTAAATAAAGGTCTTGCGAGTAGAGTATATAATTGATTTTGCTAAAAATATCGAGATAAAATTAATAACCAAACTCAGTCTAAAAAATTACTAGCAAAAACACGAATAACCAATTGAAAACCTCCCGAATACCTTATGTTAGATATAAATCAGACCAACTATCTACTAAAAATGGTAGCGGAATCAACATTAAAATTGTTGATTATCGAAGACATGGCAGAAGATATGGAATTAATAGTGCTCGCCTTAGAATCGGGGGGGGTAAATTTTAAGTGCGACATGGCAGAAACAGCAACAGAGTGCAGAAAACTGCTGGAGAATTGCAAGTACGATGCTGTACTCTCAGATTACCGCCTCCCAGGCTTCAACGGTTTAGAAGTGTTGAAATTAATGCAGGAATTAGGGCAAGACATACCCTTGATTTTAGTAACGGGAAGTTTGGGAGAAGAAGCGGCAGTTGAGTGCCTCAAAGCCGGAATGACAGATTACGTATTAAAAGGGCGGCTGTTTAGGTTGCCAACAGTCTTAGAACGATCGCTCCAAGAATACAAAATGCGGCGCCAGCAACAAGAAGCGATCGCCCAAATTCAGCGGCAAGCTCAGCGAGAAGCGATCGTCAACCGCATCCTCCAAGCCATGCGCTTCACCCTTGTACTCGACGAAGTGCTGCAAACCACAGCAGATCAACTGCACGAAGCTCTCGAAATCACCGCCTGCGCCATCTTGCAGCCAGATGCTGAAGGCGGAATCAGAGTTCGCTACATCAGCAAAGCATCCAACAGAGAACGGTTCGTCGGGCTAAATTGCAAAGTGGCTGAGCACTACCGATCCGATCTCGCGGCTGGGGAAACCCTGATCATCGACGAGTTATCGACACTGTGCCCGTCGCTGCAAGAATCCGCACAGTTGGTAGGGTTTCGCTCCGTCGCGATCGCCCCACTGCTCTACCAGGAGTCATTTTTGGGAGGAATTAGCCTCTATCAGTGCGATCGGGCGCGCTCTTGGACCGTCGAAGAACTCTCCCTACTCAAAGCCATAGCCGATCAGTGCGCGATCGCGATCCACCAAGCCGAACTCTACCAACAAGCCCAAACCGAACTTGCAGAACGCAAGCGCGCCGAAGCAGCAGTCTGCGGCATCCAGCAGCAGCTAGCCACAATGGCAGCCAACATTCCCGGCTCAGTCTACCGCACCGTGCTGCATTCCGATGGCACAATCTCCATGCCCTACATCAGTCCGGGCGTGCGCGAAGTTACTGGGTTCGGGGCTGAAGAAGTGATTTTGCACCCGGAACTCTTGACCGAAATCATCCATCCAGAGGACAAAAGCTCGTCTGACAGCCTCGTAGCATCATCGAGAGCGAGTCTTTTGCCGTGCGATCGCCAGTACCGCATCGTTCTGAGATCTGGGGAGGTCAAGTGGGTTCAAGACAGCGCTAAATTTTCCAAAAACGAAAACGGCGACGTAATTATAGACGGAGTAGCCCTCGACATCAGCGATCGCAAACAAGCAGAATCAGCACTGCGCCAAAGCGAACAGCGATTTCGCTCGCTGATTGAAAATGCCACAGACATCACGATCATTCTCGACGCCGAAGGAATCTTCCGCTACATCAGCCCTTCCGTCAAGCGAATTTTAGGATACGCACCCCACCAGGCGATCGGCCGCAGCGCCTTAGAAATAGTTCACCCCGACGACAGCGCCACGATCACCGAAACCCTCCACAAAGCCATTGAAAACCCCAAAAGAAGCCAGTGCCCAGTTGAGTACCGAGTCCGCCACCGCAACGGTTCCTGGTGTTATGTAGAAGCTGTAGCCACCAACTTGCTGTACGATCCCGCAGTCAAGGGAATCGTGATTAACTGTCACGACATCACTCAGCGCAAACTCGCCGAAGAACAACTGCTGCACGATGCTTTTCACGACGCCCTCACCGGATTGCCCAACCGATCGCTATTTACCGATCGGCTCGAACACGCTCTGAGGATGGCAAAACGGCGCAAAGACTACTTGTTTGCCGTGCTGTTTCTCGATTTAGATAGATTTAAAGTAGTCAACGATTCCCTCGGCCACGCCATCGGCGATCAACTGCTAGTATCGATCGCGCGGCGTCTGGAAGCTTGTCTGAGGGTCGGAGATACAGTGGCTCGCCTTGGAGGAGACGAGTTTGTGCTGTTGTTAGAAGACATCGAGGGCATCAATGAAGCTACCACCATTGTCAACCGTCTGCAAAAGAAAATCACCTCCCCTATCCTTCTAGACGGACACGAAGTATTTATCACCGCCAGCATCGGCATAGCTTTGAGTTCTGGCGAATACGTGGAACCGACAACCCTGCTGCGCGACGCCGACACAGCAATGTACCGCGCCAAAGAACTCGGCCGATCCCGACACGAAGTTTTCAACAGTTCCATGCACGCCCACGCTTTGCGGCTATTGCAGCTAGAAAACGACCTGCGGCGGGCGATCGAATCAATTAGAGAACCGATCAGAGAAGAAGACTTTCCCTCCTCCCCCGAATCAGCCTTACCTCCCTTATCCCCAGCGCCCCAGTTTATTATTCACTACCAGCCGATCGTGTCGATCGCCAATAACACTATTACCAGTTTTGAGGCTCTAGTGCGCTGGCAGCATCCAGAACGCGGCTTAGTTCCCCCCGGCGAATTCATCACCATCGCCGAAGAAACCGGCTTGATCGTACCCCTCGGCCGCTGGGTACTTCGCACAGCTTGCCACCAAATCCGCCAGTGGCAGCAGCTATTTCCCAGCCACCCCCCGTTGAGCGTTAGCGTCAACATTTCTGTCAAACAGTTTTCTCAGCCAGATTTAATCGAATACATCGATCGAGTTCTCGCAGAAACTCACCTCGACGGCAGCAGTTTAAAACTAGAAATTACCGAAAGCGTACTCATAGAAAATTCCGACTCAGTAACAGCAATGCTGGTGCAGCTCAGAACCCGAAACATAGACTTGTGCATTGACGATTTCGGCACCGGCTATTCCTCGCTCTCCTACCTGCACCGCTTCCCCACCAATACCTTAAAAATAGACCGCTCTTTTGTTAGCAGGATGGGAGGTGAGTTCGATTTCAGTAAAGGAGGCATTGATCCGACAGAAATTGTGCGGTCTATCGTTACTTTATCCCACAATTTAGGCATGGATGTAGTAGCCGAAGGAGTCGAAGAAGCCTCGCAACTATCTATACTAAAAGGGTTAAAATGTGAGTACGCCCAGGGATTCTTTTTCTCAAAGCCAGTAGACTCTCAAACAGCAGCAACCCTAATCCGACAGCAAGCAGAAAATCAGAATTTGCTGACATTTAGTTTGTTAGAGAAAGGCCATTAAAAAAACACGGCATTTTGTGAGTCCCGTTTCAGCATAAAATCTTAAAATATTTTAAAGCTGTGCCTAACTGGCGTCAGTTAATAACTACGGCATCCAAATCAATGTCAATGACCCCGGTCTCTAGATACGCTTCTTGCTTCGGGCCTAAGACTTAAACCATAGTTGACCAGAGGCGTACCTGCGTACTACGTTAACGGTAAGAGTTAAAGGCCTACCAGGGAATGCTCTCGCTAGTTCCTTGCCAAGCGAAATTTAGGATTAAACAGACTTATTGGGTTAAATCAGTTTCCTAGATATAGTATCGGCTCTTAACTCAGGCGCAAGCTAACATTACCCCTCTCATAGAGGCTCATAAAGGAGCGAACATTATGCGATCGCCGGTTGCGAGGTTGGATGTGGTAATTGTCCCACTGAAAGTACATTACAAAAGTACACTCCCATCTAGCAATCCCCGTGTAATGGAAAGATTCACGGCGGTTGAAACCGCCTAGCCGTTTCCCACGAGCGGTCTAAAGACACGCTCGTTTCCCACTTACCAAATTTTTTTATGACTATTGGCTACCTCGCACTCGTTCTCCACGCCCACTTGCCCTTTGTCCGCCACCCCGAAAGCGACTACGTTTTAGAAGAAGAATGGCTGTTTGAGGCGATCGCGGAAACCTACATTCCCCTGCTGCAAGTCTTTGAAGGGCTCAAGCGCGACGGCATCGACTTTAAAATTACCATGAGCATGACGCCGCCATTGGTTGCCATGCTGCGCGACCCCTTGCTGCAAGACCGCTTCGACGACCACTTAGCTAAACTCGAAGAATTAGCGGATCTCGAAATCGAGCACAATAGCGGAAATGGTCACCTCCGCTATTTGGCAGAACATTACGCCGCCCATTTCTCTCAAGTCCGCAACTTTTGGGAAAAGTACGATCGAGATTTAGTCAAAGCCTTCAAAGAACACCAAGATACCAACAACCTCGAAATCATCACCTGCGGTGCCACCCACGGCTACCTACCGCTGATGAAAATGTACCCCGAAGCAGTTTGGGCACAAATTCAAGTAGCTTGCGACAACTACGAAGCAAACTTCGGCCGCCGACCAAAAGGTATTTGGCTGCCCGAATGCGCCTACTATGAAGGCTTAGAACGGATGTTAGCCGACGCCGGCCTCCGCTACTTTCTTACAGACGGTCACGGCATCCTCTACGCCCGCCCGCGTCCCCGCTACGGCAGCTACGCCCCAATTTTCACCGAATGCGGAGTAGCAGCCTTCGGCCGGGATCACGAATCCTCGCAGCAGGTTTGGTCTTCCGAAGTCGGCTATCCCGGCGCCGCCGAATACCGCGAATTCTACAAAGATTTGGGCTGGGAAGCTGACTACGATTACATTAAGCCCTACATCATGCCCAACGGCCAGCGGAAAAATACCGGGATTAAATATCACAAAATCACCGGTCGCGGATTGGGTTTAGGCGATAAACAGTTGTACGATCCTTACTGGGCAAGGGAAAAAGCAGCGGAACACGCCAGCAACTTTGCTTTCAACCGCGAACGCCAAGTCGAACACCTCAACGGCATTATGCAGCGTCCGCCGATTATTGTTTCGCCTTACGACGCCGAACTTTTCGGTCACTGGTGGTACGAAGGGCCTTGGTTCTTAGATTACCTGTTCCGCAAGAGTTGGTACGACCAAAATACCTACGAGATGACGCACTTAGCCGATTATTTGCGGGGAAATCCGACTCAGCAAGTGTGCCGCCCGTCTCAGTCGAGTTGGGGTTTCCGGGGTTTCCACGAGTATTGGTTGAATGAGACGAATGCTTGGATTTACCCGCATTTGCACAAGGCTGCGGAACGGATGATTGAGTTGGGAAGTATGGAACCGGAAGATGAGTTGCAATATCGTGCTTTGAACCAGGCGGCGCGGGAAGTGCTGCTAGCTCAATCTTCTGACTGGGCATTTATCATGCGTACAGGGACGATGGTGCCCTATGCAGTGCGGCGGACTCGATCGCACTTAATGCGCTTTCATAAACTTTACGATGAAGTGAAAGAAGGGAAAGTTGATTCGGGTTGGTTGGAGAAGGTTGAGGAGATTGATAATATTTTCCCTGAAATTAACTATCGCGTTTATCGATCGCTTTAAGTCTCGTTTCCCCTCCCATCCTGTCCCCCCACCCCTGCTTAAGGAAGGGACAGGATGTTAATTAAAATTATAGGTGATGGGGCGATCGCCAGGAGTGGAATGAGAAGGGCGATATTAGGTTGGGAGTGTGAGTGCGATCGCATTTTTAGTCTGGAAAGGTTGATCGCACTTTATCTCTTTTTATCAACGCGCGGGCGATCGCACAACACAATCTAGTCAAACAGCATTTTGAGCTGAGGAACGCTTGACAATAGAGAATTACTGGTGAATAATTTCAACTATCTTGGCGATCGCCTCGTTCAACTTCTCAGGTTTAAGCTTACCAGCTTTATAAAGTATAATTTCTTCATCAGCGGTAAACAAGCGATTAGGTCTAATGTTGCTCGTTTGGTTAAGTCCGCCCTCGCTAAAATCACTACTTTCAAGGGTAATAGCATAGCGATCGGCGAGCGTCTGGCTAGTAATCTGACAAAGAATTAGATCGTCTCCTGCCAAAGTTGCTATGACTAAAGCCGGTCGGCGCTTGGCTTGTGTTAAATCTGAAAATGGGAAAGGAACAACTATCACATCACCTTTTACAAATTCTGCCATGCTTCATCCTCCTCTAATCTTAACCAGTCTTTTTGCAAAGAAGATTCACTGAGCAGGCTTGCTTCTAACTTATCTTTATCATACTTGGCTTTGAGAAATTGCAGAAAATCCCAAACTTCTTCTAATATAAATTCGGGGATATTATCCACTTCTTTAATGAGCAATTCTTTAGCGTTCATGTCATTTACCTATAAAGACATAGTAACTGTTAATCTATGATAGCATCCTTGAGATTAGCAGCGCTCAGTTGCGATCGCTCCCCATCTTCATGACCGACGGACAACCGCAAGCAGCCCGCCAAATTCCGGCTGACGCTCAATCCATCCTCGCTTACCTACCAGATCGCATCCGCATCGCCCTCATTACCCGCGCGGCGGCTATTGAGTATCCCATCGAAGCTGTCGTTGAAATGGCGATCGCACTTTATGTCTTTTTCTCAACGCGCAGGCTATCGCTCTTTTTGGCCTGAAAATGGCTATCGCCGATGCCAGCAAATAGCCAGCAAATTAGAAAGAAAGCTGCCAGAATTCACTCAAATAGAAGCGGAACCAAATCGAGAAATTTAACTCGCGAAGTTAAAGCAATTGTTAGTTGAAATTAGAACCCCAATATTTGATTGTGCTAAATAATTGCAGCATTTGCCAGGATACAGCAATATTGTTGATATTAATGCGAAAAATTATTATATCGAAAGTAATCCTAAAATCAAAAGTTTTTCCATTGAAGGTGGCAACTGGTGTTTTTGCTGAAGTTCCTGAGTTTGTGATCGCGCAAATATAAAAGCCAAGTTGAAAAATTCTTAAGCTACCTGATTGCTACTCAAGATTTGTTCCAGCAGACAACATCCACAATTTGCGGGATGTTGGAAATCGAACAGGTGGAATTGAACCGGAAGAAGAGAGGGAACGTCAGCGCGATCGCGAACAACTAGAATTATACAAACAAAAGGAACAAGAGCAGAAATATAGCACTCAAGAACAAATGGAAATCGGCAGGAAGAACGAAGACAAATAAACAAAAAACCGGGTTTCTGCTCAAACCCGGTCACCATAAACCCAAGCAATACTAACACAGATTAAACCTCAATTTTTTAATAATTTCACCCCCATTTTCACCTTATCCAAAATCGTCTTTTGCGAGACACAAGTAATCAGACAAAGCTTGCCGCAATTCAAAGTATCGCGACGGACTTCCTGAGCTTTTTCTCCGTACCAAATCTCGCGGGCGCTGGCATTTTTCACATTACCAATTACCGGGAACTCATCGCACAATTTCACATCGCCGCGCGTATCAATCCAGTAATTGCGGAGTCCAACGCGACAAGGACGAGTTGAATCAGGAGCTGTTTCTTCGGCAAAGTGAGGAATCATCAATCGCAACACTTCATCGCTGTTCATAATCGGAGCACCGTTGTTCTTCATTTCAATTAGCTGCTCGATTACTTGTGCAAATTCCTCCATGTCTTCTTTTTCAATCCACAATTCCTCGTATGTTTCTGGTGTCCAGCGGTTGACTGGTTGGAAGTTCACCGTCGTCGCCCCAATTCCCTGAGCCCAGGTGACTATTTCCGGGAGGTGGCGGAAATTGAGTCGGTTCATTGTCGGTTTGACGTTGATCGGAAACAGGACGTTCTGTTTTTCTTGTTCTTCGCGCAGATAACCGATTCCTTTAGAAAGCCGATCGAACAACCCCGGTTGACCCCGCAAATAATCGTGCAGTTCTGCATTCGGCCCGTCAACTGACATATTCACATTAAAAGGACGAGCAGCGACAGTTTTGGCTGCGTTTTCCCTGGTCATGCAATAGCCGTTGGTGGTGACGCCGGCGTGAATGCCATTTTTATTCGCAAAGGCAAGTAAGTCTAGAAAACCTTTTTTAATATAAGGTTCGCCGCCACTAAAGTTGATTGAAAATTCGCCCACAAATTCTTTGACGCTCAAGAGGGCATTTTGCCATTCTTCGATCGTCATTTCGTCTTTATATTCTTTGAGCCGCCAATACTCGCACTGCCGGCATTTTACATTGCAGCGCTCGTTGACAATCCCGTAAAAAGTGACTGGGCTTGTCACGTCGTATCCTGTATTGATCCGCAGCGATTCGGCCACTGCACTCTTGGTGTGCTTGACGCCCAGTCTCGATAATGTTAAAGCATCCATGTCTTTTTTTCCTTACGTGTTGTTACTTAAGTCAATTTCTCGCTCCCTCTTTTGTACGTATGATTACGTATTTTTGATTGCGTATTCCTTTTGAGTACGTATGCCCCATCCTAAGTGTTTAGTTTGGGTATGGCTAGATGTTTGTCAAATATTTATAATATTAAAACTTGTAACATATTAGTATTTCCAATTAATTAAGCAGATTTTTGTCTCCAAACATGAACGATGCTTAATAATTGCCAAAATATAGGGGTTTAAGATTGACTTAATTTAATAATTTTAGTTTTTGTTTAAATTGTGTTAAATAACTTAATATCAGTCCTCAGTAAAATTACTTACGCAAACAGTATCAATAATTTATTGTTATAGTGAAATGAGCAGCCATTACAGCAGTTAACTTCACACAAGCTTTACAATATGGGAATTTAAGTATTTACACGGCAAAAAATGGCGACAAACATGGGACGATATTTGCACGTACTGAAATTGTTCTGGGGTGCGGCGATCGCAGCCGAACTAGAATACCGAATCAACTTTGTCCTCGCGGCCATCAGCAGCCTCGGAAATCTTGCGGGCAGCTTGTTTGGGCTATTTTTGTTCTACCGTACCGGTTACACGTTTTCTGGGTGGAAATGGGAAGAAGCCTTAGTTGTACTCGGTATTTTCACCATTTTGCAGGGGTTTTCGTCAACGTTTCTCGCACCTAATCTCAGCCGTATTGTCGATCGAGTCCAGCAAGGTACTCTCGATTTCGTACTCCTCAAACCCATCAGTTCCCAATTCTGGCTATCTGCAAACACAGTTTCGCCTTGGGGAATCCCAGATTTAATCTTGGGAACAGTATTGCTGCTGTATGCTGCTAACAAATTGGGAGTAGCAATCGGCAACTATTTTTTAACAGCAATACCGCTGTTATTCGGAACTATTACTCTTTACAGTATATGGTTTATGTTAGGGGCAACCAGCATTTGGTTTGTCAAAATTTACAATGTTACCGAAGTTCTCGAAGGATTGTTAGAAGCGGGTAGATTTCCCATGGCAGCTTATCCTGCTGCTTATCGATTTTTCTTCACTTTCGTAGTTCCCGTTGCCTTCTTGACGACGGTGCCTGCAGAAGCCATGCTGGGGAGAGGTGAGATCGTTTGGATCGCAGGGGCGGGAATATTGGCGATCGGGCTGTTATTTTTCTCCCGCTACTTCTGGCAATTTGCCCTCCGCTTTTACACCAGCGCTTCCAGCTAGTTAAGTAGGTAGGTAAACTGCTGCACATCTAGATTGTTTATTAGGTTTGAGAGGGAGAGAATTTGACACGGGAATAGGAAAGTGAAATCTACATTTTCAAGGCAAAACAGCTTATCTAAAAAATATTTTACTCTATTTACTTAGATAGTTAAATAAATGTAATATTTCAACCTATCCTGGAAATGTAAACTGGAAATAAACCACGCAAACGCAGGCAAACCAATGAAAAGAAAAAAACTGGGTAACAGTAATTTTACTATCAGCGCGATCGGTCTTGGAGGTATGCCAATGTCCTTAAGCGGCCGGCCGCCAGAATCGCAATCAATTGCGGTAATTCACCGCGCCCTCGATTTGGGTGTCACCCTAATTGACACCGCAGATTCCTACTGCCAAGATCAATCCGACAAACACCACAACGAACACCTGATTGCAAAAGCTTTGGAACAGTATAGCGGAGATGTTAGGGCCGTTACAGTGGCCACTAAAGGTGGCTTAATGCGGCCTCAAGGTGCGTGGACGCGCAACGGCAACCCCCATCATTTACGCAAGACAATTCGGGAAAGTTTTGAAGCATTAGGCGGCAAGGAACCGATCGACCTTTGGCAATATCACTCGCCCGATCCCGCTTATACCATCGAAGCAGCCCTAGCACCCGCAAAAGAAGCCGTAGAAGCAGGAATGATTCGGTTTATTGGAGTTTCCAACTTTTCTGTAGAGCAGATCAAACGCGCCCGCGATACAGTAGAAATTGTCTCTGTTCAGAATCAATATAATCCGTGGCACAGACAGCCAGAATCAGACGGCGTACTGGAATATTGCGAAACCGAAAAACTGACATTTTTTCCTTGGAGTCCTTTAGGAGGAAGCCGTCGCGCCACAAGCTTGCAAGATATGCCCGCGATCGCCAAATTAGCTGCAGAAAAAAACGTTTCAGTTTATTGTATAGTATTAGCTTGGTTGATGGCTCAATCGCCCTGCGTCGTTCCGATTCCCGGTGCGACCAAAGTATCGAGTATTGAGGACTCTGTGCAGGCGCTCGAAGTTAAATTGACTGACGAGGAATTGCAACAAATTGCCGTAAGTTAAGTAGATAAGGGCAAAAAAACAATAGAACAGGCGAGATGCCTGTTCCACAAAGAGAACTTTATTGTGGGGTGGGCATCTTGCCCGCCCCTGAAAGCGGGATTTAATGAGTAAAGTTGACATTTTTTGAGGAATTGGGTTTTATGGAAGCTAATCAAGTGAATGCCGATCGAGACGTAGCAATTGAACATCAAAACGTACCTGTCGCCCATGAAGGACTGCACAACTTTTTATACAGTTCCGACTCAGAACACAGCGCAGCAGCGACTATTTCTGAATTAGAAAATGACGGCACGCAAGTAATGTCGATCGATACATGGCGCGATTTGGCAACTAACGCGAAAGTCGCCGGCGTTTACGCTGTAATGGACACTTCCCGCAACACTCAGTTTATAGGTTATTCGCGAAATATCCTGCTTTCGATCAACGGTCACATTGCCCAAAATGGCGTTGAAAATTGCGCTTTTCTGCGTGTGCAAACTTTCAAATTCCCAAAGCGGGAAGAAATGGAAAGTTTGCGGGATGCTTGGATAGCAGAAATTGGCAGCATTCCGCCTGGAAACGGTGCTGAAAGCGAAATGTGGGCGGCTACGGTAGGTCAAGCTGCGCGCGCTGCTATGTCTGCTGAGGAACAAAAAGCTTATGAAGAAAAAAAGCTAAAATTACGCAAAGCAATGGCAGATTCCACTCTTACCAAAGAGTTAGAAACAGCCGCCAAAAGTGATGGCGAACAGGCTAAGGATTTGGAAGCTGCTGTTAACAATGATGACTGGAGTGCGGTGATTCAATCCCAAACACAGGAAACAAAATCCGGTTCCTAAATTGGAAAAATGTTTGTAGTGCTGATATCTTGTACTATTGTTAGAACGGGCAAGATGCCCGTTCCACAATATATCAATTTTATGGTGGGGCGGGCATCTTGTCTGGGCAAAATACTCAATCTTAATCCTCAACAACTGCTCGGAATTAATGACTAACTTTTCGTTCAGTAACTAAAGTCAAACTTACCCATTCACCCCGATCGTTGTAACTGCGAATCATCCGAAACCGCAAGTCAGGTTCTACCAACCAACCAGCCTCGAAAAATATAGGTTTTCTGGATTCAATCTTGACAGGTAAAGTGCAAGAACCACCGTCAGGAAGCAGCACAACTTGCACGGGCATAGCACCTTTGTTAAAATTTAATACAGAACCGTCAATGCTGGCGCTAGAACTGATAACAGTAGCATTACTGCCAAAAGTAATTTTCTGCACTAGGCGATCGCTACTTTCCAAATGCAATTGTAAATTGGTAGAATAAAAGTCAGGAGAACGCGAATCTGGATACATTGTCACGGCCTCGCCCTGCCACTCTCCGAGCAAATCTTCAACAGTTAAAGGCGGACGTTCGGGGACATTTTTATCCGGCTGTTTTTCCCGAATTAAGGTAAGTTTGGATAAATTGCCGTCGGTATTGTATGTCAGAGGGAAGCGCAATCGGCGATAATTGTAGATAAAACCAAACTCGGCACCGCACTCAGAATAAGGCGCTAGTTGAATAGTTCCCTGACAAAAAGCTCCATTCTCAAAAAACAGGATATCTCGTCCCAAACTTTGATATTCTCGAACAAGTTCGCTCACTTCCGGTTCGCCGACACCGCTAGGATTTGGGGAAAAACGACGGAGTTTCAATCGCACTGTTTTGTTGTCATTGAAACCTTCGAGAGAAATAATGCTAGGAGTATCTTGAAGTACCTCTCCTCGTGGCGATAACTGGGTAAAAGAACCGTGCCATTCTCCCAAGTTTTGCAGAAAGTTTTCCCATTGTGATACCATATTTTTACTTTTGGATATATGTCTAAAAATAGAATTATAACTCTGCTGACGGATTTTGGATTAAGCGATGTTTATGTGGGAGTGATGAAAGGTGCGATCGCCCAAATTAACCCGCAGTTAAAAGTCATTGACATTACGCACCAAATACCATCTCAAAATATTGCGGCGGCGAGGTTTTGTTTGATGACTGCTTTTGCTTATTTTCCGCCGGAAACCGTACACGTTGCTGTCGTCGATCCGGGGGTGGGAAGCAAGAGGCGCCCGGTGGCGATTAAATGTGCTAATTGCTTTCTTGTCGGGCCGGATAACGGGTTGTTTAGCGGGGTGTTGAGTCGGGAAAGTGCGATCGCCTCTGTCGAACTCACGAATTCTCAATACTGGCGATCGCCTCAACCCAGCAGCACTTTTCACGGTCGCGATATTTTTGCAGCAGCGGGCGCTCACTTGGCGAACGGGGTGGCTTTGGAAGAGTTGGGGGAGGCGATCGACCCTGCAAGTTTAGTAGAGTTAGAGATACCAAATTGTGCCGTTACAGCCAGAGGTGCAGCAGGCTGCATTCAATATGTCGATCGCTTCGGCAACCTAATTACTAATATCCCCAATAATTGCCTTATAGGTAACAATTGGTCATTGACAATTAGCAATAGTTCTGATGCAATTCGCATCCCCAGCGGTAAAACCTACAGCGACAGCGAACCGGGCGATTTAATTGCCATAACTGGTTCTGACGGTTGGGTAGAGATTGCCGTTAATGGCGGCAGCGCTCAATCAGTATTAAAATTGGAATGCGGAGCGATCGTCCAATTGCTTTTTGAAACTAACAATTAAATAGGACTTACGCAGGGGTGCTCAGAAACCGGGTTTTTTACGAAAATACTTTGTTGTAACCAGCAGATTCCCTAAAAAACCCGGTTTCTTTTGCGGAGTGCGTAAGTCATAGTCGGGAATTTTTTAAATTACTCATTTTTGGCATTGCTAATTCTTAACTGCCAGTCTCAGAAACCCGGTTTATTAAAGAAACCGGGTTTCTCATCTTTATCCAGCTACCACGAAATTAACCAACTTTCCAGGCACCACAATTACCTTTTTAATCTCCTTACCTTCCAGGTGGCGCTTGGCCAATTCCGACTCGCGAGCAAACTTTTCCAAAGCAGCTTTATCAGCACCAGAAGGCACTTGAATTGTGCCGCGAGTCTTGCCCATAACTTGAATTACCAGCGTAATTTCATCGGTAATTAATGCAGATGGATCGACACTCGGCCAAGTTTGCGTATGCACCGATTCACTGTTACCAGTGTTGTGCCACAATTCATCAGCAATATGCGGCGCAAAAGGCGCTAACAAGCGAATCAAAGTGTTAATTCCTTCTGCATAAATTGGCGAATCTTTACATTTAGCATCATTCAAAGCATTGCTGAGTTTCATCATTTCAGAAACCGCAGTATTGAACTGATAATCGCCCTCCAAATCTTCGCTCACTGCCTTAATAGCAGTGTGAATTGCCCGCCGCAAATCCTTCTCAGGTTTACTTAATTCCGCATTCTCTCCTGCTTGAGCGGGGGTGGCAGGGACTCGTCCAGCAAACTCTGTTACCACGCGCCAAACGCGATTTAAAAAGCGAAATTGCCCTTCCACATCGGCGTCGTCCCACTCCAAATCCTTCTCTGGCGGCGCTTTGAATAAAATAAACATCCGCGCCGTATCTACCCCATATTTGCCCATAACTTCCAAGGGGTCAACACCATTGTATTTTGATTTGGACATCTTCTCATAGAAGACTTCCAAAGCTTCGCCAGTTTGAGGATCTTTGGGATTTGCGGGGTCTATATCTGCTGGGGGAACGTATTTGCCAGTAACAGGATTTTTATAAGCCATTGCTTGCACCATCCCTTGAGTTAACAGGCGTTTAAATGGTTCGTCACAATTGATTAAACCCCGATCGCGCAAAACCTTGGTAAAGAACCGCGAATACAGTAAGTGCAAGATTGCGTGTTCGATGCCGCCCACATATTGGTCTACGGGCATCCAATCATTTGTCTTTGCTCCATCGAAGATTTGCTCTTGATTTTGAGCATCGGGATAGCGCAAGAAATACCACGAAGAATCGATAAAAGTATCCATCGTATCTGTTTCCCGCTTCGCCGCAGTGCCGCAACTCGGACAAGGAACGTTTACCCATTCTTCCATCTTTGCCAAGGGCGAACCTTTGCCCGTAAATTGTACATTCTCCGGCAACAAAACGGGCAAATCCGATGCGGGGACGGGGACTGTTCCGCAGGTGGGACAGTGAATTACGGGAATCGGAGCGCCCCAATAACGCTGTCTAGAAATTAACCAATCTCTCAAGCGGTATTGGATTCGAGCTTTGCCATAACCTGCATTTTCGGCATGGTGAATAATCGCTGCTTTGCCTTTAATTGAATCCATGCCGTTGAAGCTTTCGGAATTAATCATAATTCCTGGTTCTGTGTAAGCTTCGGTCAGCGGAACTTCATCATCATCTACAATTACTACTTTAATTGGCAGTTGATATTGATTGGCAAATTTGAAATCTCGCGTGTCGTGGGCGGGTACTCCCATAACTGCGCCGGTGCCGTATTCGTACAGCACATAATCGGCAATCCAAATGGGAATTTCTTCGCCGCTGAAAGGATTGATTGCTTTGCCGCCTGTGGGGATGCCGCGCTTTGGTTTGTCTTCGGCTGTGCGATCGATCTCGCTTTGAGCGGCGACTTCTTTGATGAAGGTTTCTACGGCGGCTTTTCTGTCTGCAGTTGTCACGCGCTGAGTTAGTGGATGTTCCGGCGCTAAAACAAGGTAACTGACGCCGTAAACTGTATCGGGACGTGTGGTGAAAACGGCGATTTTTTCATCCATTCCGACAATGGGAAATTCTAAGTAAGCGCCGACTGATTTGCCGATCCAGTTGGCTTGCATTAATTTGACTCTTTCTGGCCAATCTGGCAATTTGTCTAAGTCGTTTAATAACTGTTCGGCGTAATCGGTAATTTTGAGGAACCACTGCCGCAATAATTTGCGCTCGACTTTGGCACCGGAACGCCAGGAACGACCTTCGTTATCTACTTGTTCGTTTGCTAAGACTGTTTGGTCTATGGGGTCCCAATTAACAGCGGCTTCTTTTTGATAAGCTAATCCGGCTTCTAAAAATTGCAAGAAAATCCATTGAGTCCACCGATAATAATCGGGAGAACAAGTTGTAACTTCTTTTGTCCAGTCGAAAGAAATACCCAGGCGGCGAAATAAGCCTTTCATTTGGGCGATGTTTTGATAAGTCCATTGTGCAGGAGGAATTCCTCGCTCGATGGCAGCATTTTCTGCGGGCAAACCAAAAGCGTCCCATCCCATCGGATTCAATACCCGATAACCTTGCATTCGCTTGAGTCTGGCAATTACATCAATGATTGTGTAGTTGCGGACGTGGCCCATGTGCAAGTTTCCCGACGGGTAGGGGAACATGGATAAGGCATAAAATTTAGGCTTTTGCGTATCTTCTGGCATCTGGTCTAAGTTTTGCTCAGCCCATGTCTGCTGCCATTTTTCTTCTATGGATTGGGGGTTATATCTGGAATCCACAACAATTGCTCCGTGCAGGGTTTAGTAATGTTTGCTTCAGTATTTTTACACATTCAAGGGGCCTCGATTCTGATTTTTCTGAGCTCCAAGGATTTTGGCTCAAATCTATGTATTATATATTGTAGTATATGTAATTTTAACTGGGGGGCGATCGACCAAATATCCCCGTTCGCCCTGAAAAAAGTAAATAACTGCAATCCCCAGAAACCCGATTTCTTTGACAAACCGGGTTTATTCTCCTGGTTCGAGCTTAGATGCTATCTGGATCGATGTTCAATTCGCGCAGTTTGGCGGCTAAACGTTCGGCTTTTTGAGCTTCTTGTTCGGCACGCTGCGAGGATTCTTCTGCGCGCAGAAATTGTCTTTCTGCACGCAGAAATTGTCTTTCTGCACGCAGAAATTCTTGTTCGGCGCGCAGAAATTCTTGTTCCGCACGCCGTCGCTCTAATTCTCGCTGTTCATCTAATTCGGAATAGGAAAGAAACTTTTGTCCATCAGGTCGATAAATTTCTAACCCTTCCGATTCTAACTCAAACCGCACTCCCAATCTTGGACTTATCCAGCCCTCCATCGGTTCAATCACTTCTAACATTCCTTCAATTCTCTGCCAACCTGTTAACTCATTTTGTGCGGGATCATAAAGGTAATACTCCTCGACTCCGTAGCGATTGTAAAATGAAAATTTTTTGTTCATTTTTATTTGGCTGTCGCTGAAAGAGCGAATCTCAAACACGACTTGAGGAGGAATATTATCTTCACGAAATTGTAGATAAGAACGCCGATCGCCCTTTGGCCTCCCAAATACCACCATTACATCGGGCGCTTGAGAAATATCTGTTCTACCTTCAACCGGATACCACAGTAAATCGGCTGCTATAAATACGTTTGGGTCATCTTTCAACAGCGACTCGCAACCTTATTTGATTGTGACAATTAATTTGTATTGAATTGTGCTATCTGCCATCGGCTGACCGTCGCTGCATGGATAAATAATTTCTTCGGTTGTGACTTGCATTGTGGTTGTCTCCGAGAAGTATCTCAGCTTAATTATACTATTGTTTGAAACCGCTATCAGCGCCGGAAATGGCACTGCTAGTTTCCTACTAACAGAATATTTAAAATAGCGAGCAGCGGCGCTTCAAAGCTGCTTGTAAAAGAGTGCTGTAAAGTTTTTCCTTAACAGTATAAGCTCCGAATCTTTCCAAGTGCGGATTGTTCATTTGAGCGTCGAACATCAGATAAGATCGATCGCGCAATCTCTCCACCAACTTCACCATCGCCACCTTAGAACCCTCGGGAATTCGGTAAAACATCGACTCCCCAATAAACGCACCGCCGATCGACAATCCTAAAATACCACCCGCCAATTCGTCCCCGCACCAAGTCTCGAAGCTGTAAGCCCAACCGGCCTCATACAAACCCCAGTAAATCTTCTTGAGCTCCTTAGAAATCCAAGTCGTTTCGCGATCGGCACAACCCTCAACCACCGCCCCAAAATCGCGGTTCACAGCCACCGAAAATCGATTTTGATTGATTTGGCGACGCAGGGATTTCGGATAGGTAAATCTTTCATCCAGGGGAATCAGCGCCCGCTGCCGACTCGAATACCACCCCAAACTTTCCTCGCCGTCATTTGCCATCAAGAAGTAGCCTTGGGCATATCCTTGTATAATTGTCGGTATATCATATTGCATATATTTATCAGTTGTCATTTCTCAGTTAACTTTTCAAAGTCAACATTAGCAATTAGGAATAATCATGTCTGAAACCATTGAACCTATTACCTTACCGCCCGCCAAAAACCCCGAACAAGAAGGCCAATGGCTGCAACAAACGCTGCTGGCTTGGCTAGACTCCGAGTTTATCCCAGAAGCAGCCAACCAGCAAATAGCTAAAAGAGCTGCCCAAATCTATGTCCGCCAGCGCATGGAAGGCGAAAATGACGTGGGCAGCCTCGTAATTGCGATCGTCACCGAAATGCAGGCCTATGATTTTTCTAAAAGCTTCTACGGCGAATTTGCGATCGCCAACGCCGTCAGCGACTTGTTACTCGAAAGTCTCGGCATCGATAAATGCTGCGGCCAGTGAAGCAAGAAGGAGGAAAATATAACTCATAAGTCTGAAACAAAAATCAACCCCAAACCTAATCCTGCCGATTAATTGTGAGTTTTTTTCTTCCTTCTTCCTTCTTCCTGACATCCGTTACATCCGTTACATCCGTCGAGCGAATCCGTTGCCGAACTTCCTTCTTCCTTCGTGCTACCAGCTAGACTTCACAACACCGGGCAAAAGACCTTCGTGAGCCATTTCTCGCATCATGTTGCGAGACAGTCCGAAGTCACGATAGTAACCTCTGGGCCGTCCAGTTGCCCAGCAGCGGTTCCGCAAGCGAGTCCGCGAACTGCTGCGGGGTAGCTGTTGTAGTTGGCGGTGAATCGCCATTTTGTCCATCTGATTGTTAGCTTGGTCAAACTGGTCTTTCAGGTCTTCCCGCTTGTCGGCGTACTTGTCTACGAGTCTTTGGCGCTTTTTCTCGCGCTCGACCATGCTCTTCTTAGCCATAATCTGTTGATATCCTTAGATTAATCACAATCTACTATTGTACTATATTTTGGTGATTTCAGATCGCTTTTATTTGAATTATTTCTTTTGTTAACAAGATTTTTAGCAACAGGCAAGATGCCTGTTCCACAATAACTCAACATTTTTGTGGAACAGGCATCTTGCCTGTACTTAACATTGGTGCAACACCAAACTATTAGCAAAAGGGTACAAATCTGGAATAACTCAACATTTTTGTGGAACAGGCATCTTGCCTGTACTTAACCTTGGTGCAACACCAAAATATTAGCAGAAGGACACAAATCTGCAAGTTCGCAAATATTGCAAGCCGGATTTCTCGCATTACAAACTGCCCTGCCGTGATAAACCAACCGAATCGACCAATTTTCCCAATCCGGCTGCGGCAACAATATCATCAAATCCCGCTCGATTCTTATAGGATCGGTATGTTCGGTCAATCCCAACCGCTGAGTCAAACGTTTGACGTGAGTGTCTACGGTCACGCCCATATTAATACCAAAAGCGTGGGCGAGAACGACATTAGCCGTTTTGCGGGCAACTCCGGGCAATTCTAACAGCAGTTCCATCCGCTGCGGCACTTGATTGTTAAATTTATTGACGATCGCCTGACAAGCACCTTTAATATTTTTAGACTTATTCCGGTAGAAACCCGTCGATCGCACCAGACGTTCCAATTCTTCTAAATCAGCATTTCCCAAAGCTACCGCATCGGGAAAACGCTCAAACAAAGCCGGCGTTACCAAATTTACTCGATCGTCCGTACACTGAGCAGAGAGAATCGTCGCCACCAGTAACTGCACGGGAGTTTCGTAGTTGAGAGTGCAAGGAGCTTCGGGATAGAGGCGTTTGAGGCGAATCAGAATTTCGAGCGATCGTTGTTTCAAACTTAACTTTTTAGTCATTAGTCAGTAGTCATTAGTCATTAGTCAGTAATCAGTAGTCATTTGTTATTTGTTTTTAACTGGTTCCCATGCACAACCGGGGAACCCATAACCAGAGGCTCTGCCTCGCTTGCGTAGGAAAAAAAGAGAGGGAAAAATAGGAAAATCGGAAAAAGGAAAACTAGACATAATTCTTCCTTCTTCCTTCTTCCTTCTTCCTTCTTCCTTCTTCCTTCCTTCATTTACTATTGCATGAAATTTCGCAAATCAAACCCAGCCAAATTAGCAGTATCGCGAATAATCAAGAACACTCCCAAACCCAGCAACAACACCAAACCAGTCTGCATGACATTTTCCTGAATGCGGTTCGGCAGAGGCTTGCCCCGCAGTCCTTCTATTAACAGAAAAGCTAGCTGACCGCCGTCCAAAGCAGGTAAAGGCAAGATATTAATCACAGCCAAATTGACGCTAATTAACACCGCATATTGAAACAAACTCGCAGCATCCGATTTGGCAATCCCTGCACCAATCGCCACAATCGCCACAGGCCCGGACAACTTGTCGGCAGTCTGGCTGAAATTGCTAAGTAACTGCCCGAAACCTTGAACCGTCAGCACCACAATCCGCTCAAATTCTTTGGCGGCCTTGCTAAACGCCTCTACAAATCCGGCCCTCTGCCGCACCACAGTGCCGTTAGAAGTTAGCTGCACACCAATGCGACCTTTGCCGTCGGGCGACTCTTCAGGAGTTACTGTCACCACAAATTTTTGTTCTTGGCGCTGAATTTCCAACGCTAGGGGTTGGTTGGGATGATCTTGAATTGCTGTGACCAATAATTTGACTGCTTCGCGGGAAGCGCCCAATTCCTTGCCGTCAACAGACAGAACAACGTCGCCCGATCGAATTCCGGCTTGTTTCGCCGCCGAACTGACTTCTGCGGCGACTTCCGGGACTTTAACTCCCGGTAGGTAGTTCATTTCTGCAGCGCCGACAGTGCTCAATTGCACCACCAGCAGAAAATAAGCAAAAATTAAGTTGGCAATTACCCCTGCACTAATGACGATCGCCCGATCGAGCACAGGGCGATTTTTGAGCAAATTCGGGTCATTTGGGGGAATTGTACTGTCTGGGTCGTCGTCCGGGAAACCCACGAAACCTCCCAGGGGAAAGGCGCGGAGGGCGTATTCAGTTTCCGGGCCTTGGTACTTCCAGAGGATTGGCCCGAAACCGATGGAGAAGCGGTTGACGTGGATGTGTTGAAGTCTCGCCGCCAAGAAGTGGCCGAGTTCGTGAACGACAATCAAGATACCTAAAACTGCGATCGCTGCCAAAACTGACATGAAGGATTCCACTAACACTTTTATTGGACTTTGATTTATTTTAATATCTTTTTAATATCGGTGGCTTCGGAGGGGCAATTTTCAGTCAAACTGGAAGGTGGTGTTTTTGTCGGAAGTCCCGGCTGCTGCGATCGACCCGACGCTGCCAAACCGATCGCGCGATCGTACCTGAGTTTACCTCTAAAACCAATTCCCATTACCAATTCCCTATTACAAATTACCCATTACCAATTCCCAGTTACCCATTCCCAATTATGAAAGACACTTCTTTGAATATTATCGCTATTTCTATCTTTGCCATCACCGTTTCAATATTGTTGGGTCCCCTATTCAACTTGCCAGAAGCCGTACCTGCGATCGCCACTTTTTGCCTGTTGGGGCTAGCAACCCTTGACAGTTTCCAGTGGCAAGGTCAAGGCGGTACTATTTTATTAGATTGGCTGGGGGGAACTTCCAAACAAAAGCGCGATCGTATCCTTCACCACGAAGCCGGACACTTCCTAGTCGCCCACCTGTTGGGAATTCCCGTAACCAGCTACGCCCTCAACGCTTGGGAAGCATTTAAACAAGGTCAAACAGCCCAAGGCGGCGTCCGATTTGAAGACGAACAATTAGCATCTCAACTGCAAAACGGCACTCTTTCCTCCCAACTTTTAGACCAATACTGCACCGTGTGGATGGCCGGAATAGTCGCAGAAAAATTTGTTTACGGCAGCGCACAAGGAGGAGCAGAAGACCGCACAAAAATTAGCGCAATTTTAACACAACTGCGCCGTCCCATTTCCGAAATTCAACTAAAACAAAACTGGGGTTCGCTGCGAGCAAAAAACCTGATCGAAAGCCACCACTCAGCTTACGAAGCCCTAGTAGCAGCAATGAAAAAAAGAGCCACTGTTGCCGAATGCTGCGACATAATTCAGCAAAATTTATAGGAAAAAGATTACGGAATCTTGCCTAATAAACCCGGTTTCTATCTAGATTATAAATATTTTTTTTCGTAAAAACCGAGTTTAACAGCGTATTATAGGGATTAAAAATTCATGTCAGAACCAAATATTTTCCCAACAACACTGCAAACAGCGAACCCAAATACAGAAAAATTGTTGTGGCTGTTCGGTTTTCGGATCGACCCCGGCACCGAAATACCAAATCTATATACTCTAATTGTCTATGGAGAACAAGAGCCGCCCTTAATAGCCGGCGGTCAACTTGTATTTTTTACCCGTCCAGAACTAGCTATTAACGCTCTCCAATTGTGCAATATCGATGTCAGCGAACTGGGAAAGCCACCCACACAAATAGACGCTATTTGCGACATTGCAGAAACGCTATACTTGCTCGATGCCGAAGATTTTGACGAGTCAGCTACTATCCTCAACTGTTTGAACGCGCTTTTCGATTTAGTGAAAGCTACTTTAATACCGATGCCAACGGAATACAAGCGCATACTTTATGATTTTGCCGACCATTTGAATATTGAGGAAGAGTTTGCAAGTTTTTTAGATGCAGAAGATATTCAGCGATCGGAAATTGTCAATGCCATTTTGTGGTGTGTGGGAGCAATTACAGCTAAATCTAGATTGCTGACCTAGCAATTTCAGCAAAACTAGAATGTTAATCGATAATAGATAATATCCCCAAAGGAAATTGTGCCATGACTGTAACAGATGTACGCTTGTGGACTGTAGAGGAATACCGCCGCATGACGGAAACTGGCATTCTCAATCCCGATGAACGAGTCGAATTAATTGACGGGCAAATTATTTCAATAAGTGCAAAAAATCCTCCCCACGCAGCAACTAATCTCTGTGCAGCCGACTATCTCAGAAATCTGCTGGCAGGACTTGCTTTAATTCGCATCCAAGACCCGGTTACTCTAAGTTATAATTCAGAACCAGAACCGGATATTGCTGTAGTGCAAATCGACCCTCGGCTTTACCAAGATTTTCATCCCGCACCCGACAATATTTTCTTATTAATAGAAATAGCTGACACGACTTTAGAAACAGACCGCAGGCGGAAAACACCGGCTTATGCTAAGGCGGGAATTACTGATTATTGGATACTGGATGTTAATACGCGGCAAGTTTATGTTTTTCGCGAACCGGGCGAGGCAAACTACGGACAAGAAACAGTATTTAATGAAGATGATGTTTTGTCAATGCTGGCTTTTCCAGAAATAGAAGTTCAGATTTCGCAACTGTTTCCTTAAGTAGCGGCAGGTTTTACCAAAAATAATTGCTTCAGACAAATAATCTGGTAAACCCGCCCCCACTAACCTATCAATATAAATTTTCAGGCTCGTCCCGATCGCTACAAAAAACTTAGTATTAAGGCGTAGCATGAGCTATACTCCTACTGGAAAGACTATGACAGCCAAAAAATCCCAAAATCAAAGTTTATGAGCAACACTTCCCCGCCTCAACCAGCCGCCAACAATCCTGCAAGACAAAAACTCAGTTTATCAACAAAATTAGCTTACGGTGCCGGCGACCTCGGCCCGGCAATTACCGCTAATGTTTTGGCATTTTACCTCCTAGTTTTCTTTACCAATGTCGCTGGTTTACCTGCTGGCTTAGCCAGTAATATTTTAGTAGTTGGCAAGGTTTGGGATGCCATAAATGACCCGATTGTGGGGGTTTTGAGCGATCGCACTTCTCATCCTTGGGGCCGCCGATATCCTTGGATAATATATGGTGGCATTCCCTTCGGCATATTCTTCTTATTGCAGTGGATTGTACCTAGCACGGATCACACAGTGTTATTTTGGTACTATGTTGCGATCAGCATTTTGTTCAACACCGCCTACACGGCTGTCAATCTTCCCTACACTGCCCTCACTCCAGAACTTACTCAAGACTACAACGAACGCACTAGCCTTAATAGTTTTCGATTTGCTTTCTCCATTGGCGGCAGCATCTTTTCATTAATCTTAGCTCTAATTATCTTTCGTGTATTTGAAAAGGATCCGAATCAACAATATTTAGTATTAGGTGCAATCTGTGCAGTTATCTCTGTCTTGCCTTTGTACTGGTGCGTTTTGGGAACTCGCAAGCACGTCGCAGCCCAACTATTAGAAAACGCAGATCTAGATAATTCTACATCCTTGCCACTGAAAGAACAGTTGCAGATTGCATTTAGCAATCGCCCTTTTTTGTACGTCATTGGAATTTATCTTTTTTCTTGGCTGGGAGTGCAATTAACTG
This sequence comes from Microcoleus sp. S36b_A4, assembly GCF_036700645.1. Classification (NCBI taxonomy): domain Bacteria; kingdom Bacillati; phylum Cyanobacteriota; class Cyanophyceae; order Oscillatoriales; family Microcoleaceae; genus Microcoleus; species Microcoleus sp. S36b_A4. The sequence continues at coordinate 70,609 of NZ_JAUBPI010000029.1, forward strand.
CTACTATTATTCCCTACTTTGTTGTTAACTGGATGCAACAGCCACAGTACGTTTTTAGCTTGGTTGCGATCGCAGTTCAAGGCACTGCATTAATCATGCTATTTGTTTGGAGTAAAGTCAGCGAGAGATACGGCAAAAAAGCCGTATATTTTATGGGCATGAGTTTGTGGATTATTGCCCAAGCTGGACTGTTTTTCCTGCAACCAGGACAAGTATTGCAAATGTACGTATTAGCAGTCATGGCAGGTGTCGGAGTTTCCACGGCTTATCTCATACCTTGGTCGATGATACCGGATGTGATCGAACTCGACGAACTGCAAACAGGAGAAAGACGCGAAGGCGTTTTCTATTCGTTTATGGTACTGCTGCAAAAAATCGGATTGGCAGGGGGTTTGTGGTTGGTAGGCCAAGCATTAGAAGGAGCTGGATTTCTATCTACAGTTCCGGGACAGCCTGCACCCGTACAGCCAGAGTCTGCACTGTTTGCGATTCGAGTTGCGATCGGGCCGCTGCCGACAATTGCTTTAATTGCTGGCATGATTCTTACCTATTTTTATCCTATAACCCGCGAAGTTCATGCAGAAATATTGTTGAAACTGCGAGAAAGAAAAGCACAAAATCAGTAAGCGCTAATAAGGAGTTGTTGGTAATTAGTCAAATCAAAAAACAACAACTACCGATAGCTAAGTAGATAGGCGGGAAAAAACCAATCTATGTAACAAAACATTAAGTTGCCTGATTGGAGTTAAACTTAAGACGTT